>JAYTTO010000141.1:0-13378 GCA_043744975.1 Betaproteobacteria bacterium
CCGCAGGTGAAGAACACCCCGTTCATCGACATGAGGTAGGCCTGCACGTTGAGGGTGTTCTCGGTTTGGCCGTAAGCCTGGGCCGCTGTCAGCCCGCCCGCTTGAAGGCTTTCCAGGTAGCCGACCGAGTTGGGGTTGTAGGCGCTGATCTGTTCGGCCAGTTCGGCATGATGCTGAATGGCCTTGTGTTCGAACATCGAGGTGAGGATGGCGGTGCCGAAGCTCGACCCGATGATGCGCATGAAATTGCCGAGGCCTGCCGCGGAGGCCATGCGGTCCGGGGCGAGGCCCGACATGTGGATGATCGTCAGGGGCATGAAGAAGAAGCTGATACCCATGCCGAGGAACAGCCGGTTGAGCGCAAGGCTCCAGAAGTCGACGTCAGGGGTGAAGCGCGCGCTCCAGAACAGCGCCGTGCCGAACAGGATGAAGCCCAGGCTGGCGATGGCCCGCGGATCGAATCGGTTCAGGTTCGCACCGACGATGGGGCCGAGCAGTACCGTGAGCATGCCGCCGAAGGCCATGGTCTTGCCGGCCCATACCGCGGTGTAGCCGTTGTAGGTCTGCAGCCACAGCGGCAGCACGATCACGGTGCCGAACCACGCCATCGTGCCGAGCATGAGGCAGACCACGCCGACCGTGAAATTGCGGGACGCGAACAGGCGGATGTCGACGACCGGGTGTTCCTCATACAGCTCCCACACCACGAACAGCGCCAGGGCGAAGACGGCCAGACAGGCCATGGAGATGATGAAGGTCGAGCCGAACCAGTCGAGTTCGTTGCCTTTGTCGAGCAGGATCTGGAGCGCGCCCACACCCACGATCAGCAGGCCCAGGCCGGTGAAGTCCACCGGTACCTTCCGCGTCGGGCTCTCGCGGTGCGCGAACAGGCCCGACACCATGAACGCCACCATCAGGCCGATCGGCAGGTTGATCAGGAACACCCAGTGCCAGCTCTGGTTCTCGGTGAGCCAGCCGCCGACCAGCGGGCCGACCACCGGCGAGACGATGGTGGTCATCGACCAGATGCCGAGGGCGAGACCGCGCTGGTGCGGCGGATAGATGGTGGTGATGAGCGACTGCGACAGCGGGATCATCGAGGCGCCGACGATGCCCTGCACCACGCGCGCCGCCAGCAGCATCGGAAAGGTGAACGCCAGGCCGCACGCCAGCGAAGCGAGCGTGAACAGCAGCGTGGCGACGACGAACAGCCGTATCTGACCGAAGCGCAGCGCGAGCCAGCCGGTGAGCGGCAGCATGATGGCTTCCGACACCGCATAGGAGGTGATCACCCAGGTGCCCTGGTTGACGCCGACCCCGAGATCGCCGGCAATGGTGGGTATCGACACATTCGCGATCGACAGATCGAGAATGTTCATGAACGAGCCCATGCTGAGCGCGAAGGTAGCCAACGCGAGCTTGCCGCCGGTCATCGGCCCGGACGTCGCCGGGGTCGCAGGCGACGGTGCCGGTGCGGCACCGGTGGATTCTGCGACCGCCTGGCTCAAGAGCCGGCGCCCCGGCCACGGTTGGCAGCGATGATGCCGGCGATGAGAGCATCTGCCGCCTTCGCCTGCTCGGCATACACGGGCGTCGAGAGGGTCGCTTCCTGGGGCCGGGTGGCGAGCACGGCGCCCGACGTGTCGCGCACGTCGATGGCCGCGCGCATCGACAGGCCGATGCGCAGCGGATGCGCGCGCACTTCTTCCGCATCGAGGGCGATGCGCACCGGGATCCGCTGCACCACCTTGATCCAGTTGCCGCTGGCGTTCTGCGCCGGCAGCAGCGAGAAGGCGCTGCCAGTGCCGGCACCGAGGCCGACCACCTTGCCGTGGAAGGTGACGCTGCCGCCGTACAGGTCGGCGTCGAGTTCCACCGGCTGGCCGATGCGGACCTCGCGCAACTGGGCTTCTTTGAAGTTGGCGTCGACCCAGAGCTGGTCGGCAGGCACGATGGTCAGCAGCGGGTCGCCGGGGGCAACGCGCTTGCCGAGCTGGACGCTGCGGCGGGCCACGTGGCCGGTGACCGGCGCGACGACCGACGCGCGGGCGAGCGCCAGGTAGGCTTCGCGGACGCGCGCCGCGGCGGCCATCACGTGCGGGTGGTTCTCGAGCGTGGTGTCGTCGACCATCGCGTCGGTGCCGCGGCGTTGTTCGACGGCCTGGTTCAGGGCGGCTTCGGCTTCGCGAATGGCGGAAGCGGCGGCGGCGCGTTGCGCCACGGCGCTCTGCCACGCCATCTTGGCGTTCTCGACGTTCTCGATCGAGATGAACTTCTGCGCCGCGAGACCTTCGCGACGGTCGTAGTCGGCGCGCGTGCGTGCCACCTCCACGTCGGCATGCGTGAGTTCGTTGCGGGTGCGCTGGATATCCGCCGTGCGCATGGCGATCGATGCCGTCGACTGGGCTGTGCCCGACATCAAGGCGCGCACCGCCCGAACGGCGTCGCCTAGTTCGGCCTGCGCCACCTGCAGGCGCACCCGGGCGTCGGCGTCGTCGAGGCTCACCAGCGGCTGGCCCTGCTGCACCAGTTGCGTGTCGTCGGTCATCACGGCGACGACAGTGCCGGCCACCTGCGCGGAAACCTGCACGATGTTGCCGCCGACATAGGCGTTGTCGGTGGTCACGCGCCAGCGGGCAACCAGCAGCCACCAGGTGGCGACGCCGGCGGCGGCGAGCGCGAAGATGATGACGACAATGATCAGCGCGCGTCGGCGCCTGGCGTCGTTGAGCTTGGCTGCCGATGCGGCGGCGCTCATGAGGCTCTGGCCTTGCGGCTTGCCGGGGCGGCGGGCGCGGCCTCGGCGGGTTCTGCTTCGAGATGGTCGAGCCAGCGGCGCAGCAGCGCCGTGGTCTTCTTGCGGTCGGCCGGGGTCAGGTCGCCGAGCGCGGACTCGTACTCGGCCCAGGTGAGCGGCAGCAGCTTGTCGATGAGGCGCAACCCGGCCGGCGTCAGTGTGAGATCGATGCGGCGGCGGTCGTCCTCGCTCGGGTGGCGATGAATCAGGCCCTTGCCCAGCAGGTCGTCGGCCACGCGCGTCATGTGCGTGCGTGACTGGGTCAAGAAGTCGCTCAGTTCCGAGGGCATCACCCGCTGCTCGGGCGAGGCGTAGATCATCATCAGCGCGAGCCACGCCGATTGGTTGAGGCCGTGCCGCTCGAAGTGCGCTTCGAGCCGGGCGTCGAGCGACAGCACCGTGCGGTAAGCCACGCGGATCAGCATCACCGTGTCGCGCGGCATGTCGGGGTGCTGTTGCGCCATGCGGTCGATGCCCATCTCGAAGCGGGAGAAGTCGCGCGCCATGAAATACCTGCCGTGATAGTAACGGAAGTTATTATATTGACGAAGGGCCGGGCGGGATAGAGCCCGGTGCCGGACGACTGCGGGTGTGCTACTTCAGCTCGCTGCGCCGGACCGTGGCGTCCTTGCGCTTGGCGACCTCCGGCAGCAATGAGAGCCCGAGGCCGGGGCCGGACGGGGCGCTGATGTAGCCGTCCTTCACCGGCGGCAATTGGGTGACCAGTTGCGGGTACCAGTCGTAATAGAAGGCCCGCACCATCTCTTGCACCAGCGTGTTCGGGCAGTTGAGCGACAGGTGCACCGAGGCGGTGAGCATCACCGGGCCGGTGCAGTCGTGCGGCGCCACCGGCAGGTGCCAGGCTTCGGCCATGGTCGCGATCTTCTTCGATTCCGACAGGCCGCCGCACCAGCCGACGTCGAGCATGCATACCGACACGGCCTGCTTCTGGAACAGGTCGCGGAAACCCCAGCGCGTGCTCAGCGTCTCGCTCGCCGTCACCCATACGTTGGTGCGATGGGCGTAGTCGGCGAGCGCGTCGAGGTTGTTCATCTTGATCGGGTCTTCGTACCAGAACGGATCGAATTCCTCGAGCGCCTTGGCGATGCGGATCGCGGCCGGCAACTGCCACATCGAATGGAACTCGACATGGATGTCCATCTTGTCGCCGACGGCCTTGCGGATCTTCTCGAACGGCTTGAGCGCCTGCTTCAGATCGGCGTTCGAGATGTAGCTGCCGTTGGAGGCTTCGGCAGCGGTGTCGAACGGCCAGATCTTCATGCCGGTGATGCCCATGTCGAGCAGGCTCTCGGCCAAAGTGCCGGCGTCGGTGAGAAAGCCTTGCAGGTCTTCGTACGGCCGCTTCTTCTTGTCGGCCTTTGCCGGCAATCCAAAGTTGTCGGTGCCCTGGGTCGGCTTGGCGCGCACGTACTGGTAGCCGGCGCAGGTGTTGTACACGCGCACCTTGTCGCGCGAGGCACCGCCCAGCAGTTGATAGATCGGCTGCCCGGTCACCTGGCCGAACAGGTCCCACAGCGCAATGTCGATCGCCGAGGCCGCCCGCATTTCGACGCCCACGCTGTTGAAGCCGAGATAGGTGTTGAGGAAGTGGTGCGAGATCTTGTCGATCTGGAGTGGGTTCTTGCCGAGCAGCCAGGGTGCGCAGGTCTCGTGGATGTGGGCGGCTACCGGGGCCACGGCGTAGAACGTCTCACCCAGCCCGATCAGGCCCGCGTCGGTGTGGATCTGCACCCACAGCAGGTTGGGAAACTCCGCCAGTTGGATGGTCTCGACAGCCGTGATCTTCATGCGTCCTCCGGTGGTTTGTTGGTGTTGTCCGAACCACGGAAGTTTACCGCTGGCGCGCGGGCCGCTAACCTGCCGGCTTCACTTGCGAGGCCGCCAGCCATGACACAAACATCACCCGTGATCCGCCCCCGCCGCAGTCTCCTGTTCGTGCCGGGATCGCGTCCCGACCGCTATGCCAAGGCGCTGGAAGCGGGCCCGGACATCGTCTGCGTCGATCTGGAGGATGCGGTCGCACTCCACCTGAAGGACGAAGGCCGCGCGGGCACCATGCCGCTGTTCGCGCAGAAGTCGCATCCGCACATCGAGAAGATGCTGCGCATCAACAGCCCGTCAAGCTACCACGGCCTGAAGGACCTGCAGGCGCTGATCGAGACCGACGCGCCGCCGGACGCGATCATGATTCCGAAGGTGAAGAGCGCGGAAGAGGTCCAGTTGCTCGACACGCTGCTGTCGCTGGGAAAGGCGCGTGCGATCCGCTTCTGCGTGATCATCGAGACCAACCAGGGACTCGAACGCGCGGCCGAGATCGCCCGGTCGAGCCCGCGCATCGATTCGATGATCCTCGGTGCGGTCGACATGTCGGCCGAGTTGCGGTGCGTCAAGGCATGGGAGCCGCTGCTCTATACCCGGTCGCGCCTGGTGCATGCGGCGGCGGGCGCCGGCATCGATCTGCTCGATGTGCCTTACCTCAACCTCGACGACCCCGACGGCCTGACGGCCGAGGCCCAGGGTTGCGCGCGCCTGGGCTTCACCGGCAAGGCGTCGATCCATCCGAAGCAGCTCGCCGCCATCCACGCGGCGTTCTCGCCGAGCGCGGCGCAGATCGCCCGGGCCAGGCGCGCCATCGCCGCCTTCGAGGCCGACCCGACCGGGTTGGTCGTGCTCGACAACGAACTGCTGGAGCTGCCGGTCGTTCGCTCGCTGCAGCGGGTCCTGGCAATTGCGGAGCGGATCGAAGCGGCGCGGTCCTGATTCGCCGATTGCCCCCCATCGGCGGGGCCGACCGAAGGAAGGCGGGGGGTAGTTACTGCTGGATCTGGGCCAGCAGTTCCTCGACCTCGCGCACCGAGGTGGCGGTCGCGGCGTCGAGACTGAAGGCGGCTTCGATGGTCGTGGCGGAGATCGACGCCAGTCGCGGATCGTAGCGGTGCATCGCGAGCGCGACGTCCACCAACGGCTGGCGGTCGCGCAGCGCGTTGGCACAAAGGGTCGCGACCATGGCGTGCGCCGCGGTTCGCCCCAGGGCCGCCGAAAGCCTGTCGGCGAGCGTCGCGGAAAACAGCACGCCGAACTGGGCATCGATGTTGACCCGGGCGCGCGCGGTGTCGGGGTGCAGATCGTCGAGCAGGGTGGCCAAGGCCGCGGTGGCGTCGACCGCGGTGTCGAACAGCGAGGACCACTGCGCCAGCTCGGATTGCCATTCGCCGAATGCGCGCTCGTGGGCCTGGCGCATGCCGCCGAGCAGGCTGGCGATGATGCCGGGAACGGGCTGCGCGGCCGCGAGCACGCGGATGGCCGCGACCGGATTGTGCTTGTGCGGCATCGCGCTCGAACGCCCGGTACCTTCGGTGTTGGACAGGCTGAGCTCGCCGACCTCGTTCTGCGCCATCAACGCGATGTCGCCGGCGATCTTCGCGGCGGTTCCGACCATCAGGGCCGTGTCGGTCGCCAGCGCCAGCCAGCGGTCGCGGTGGCTGTGCCAACTGGCCCCGGGATCGGCGAGCCCCATCTCGTGCGCGAGCGCAGCCCGCAGCGTCGCACCGTGATGGCCGAAGGTGGACAGGCTGCCGGTCGGACCGCCTAGCGATACCGCGATCGAGTGATGGGCCGTCATTTGCAGCCGGGTGCGGCAGCGCGCCAGGGCAAGCGCGGCGTGCGCGAACTTCCAGCCGAACGTGGTGACGCCTGCCGCCTGGAGCAGCGTGCGCGCCAGCACGGGATCGGCCGCGTGATTCCGCGCGAGGCGCGTCGCGGCGACGATCGCCCGATGGCTGGCGGCATCGATGCTCGCGATGGCAGTCACGGTGCACGCGGCGAGCGCGGAGTCGATCGCGTCCTGGCTGGTGGCGCCGAAGTGGACGTAGCGCGCCGCTGCGGGGTTGGTCGATTGCACCGATGCCGTCAGGCTGTGCACGAGCGGGATCACCAGCGAGCCGCTCGCCCGCGCGTACTTCACCAGCACCGCTGCATCGAGATCGAGCTCACGCGCATGCTGGTCGATGACCGCCGCGACACCCGACGGAATCAGGCCCAGTCGTTCCTGGCAATGCGCCAGTGTGAATTCGAAGCGCAGCATCGCCGCGATCAGGGCCTCGTCGGAGAATGCGGACGGGATATCCGGTGCCGACAGCACGCGTGCCAGGATATTCTGAGTCATGGCCGCCTAGCGATGTGCGACACCCTGGAATTCGAAGAAGACGGTTTCGTCGCCGCCGCTCAACCGGATGTCCCAGGTGAACTTTGCGGCGTCGGCGGTCGGCTGCGCAACCAGCGTATACGCCCGGCCTGCCGGAACCGCGGCAGGCACATGATCCGCGTTGAGATGCACCCGGGTGTTCGCGGCCTTGGACAATCCCCGCGCGAACACCGTGACGTCGGCATGCCGGATATCGCGCGCGACGTGAAACCGGAACACGCCCTCCGGATCGGTCGCGATACGCTGGAAACCAGCCAGCGTCCCGGCCGATGCGGACGGCTGGCGGATCTCGAGCAGCGCATCGGCCACCGGCGCGCCGATGGCGTCAAGCACGCGGCCATCGACGGTCACGTCGTTCGCGCCGGCGGCGCGGGCCGTGGCATCGACGGCCCAGCGCAGTCCCTCCGCGAAGAACGGTCCGATGGTTTGCGATGGGGTCAGTTGCGACATGGTGGTCTCACAGATCCATCGGGGTCGCGTCGCGCCCGCGCAGCATGATGTCGAAACGATAGCCGAGCGCGACCCCCTCCACCGTGAGGGCAAGATCGAACGCCGACACCAGCCGTTCGCGCGCGCCGGCTGGCACGCCGTGATAGATCGGGTCGTAGGCGAGCAGCGGATCGCCCGGAAAGTACATCTGGGTGATGAGCCGCTGCGCGTAGAGGTTGCCGAACAGTGAAAAGTGCAGGTGCGCCGGCCGCCAGGCATTGCTGTGGTTACCCCACGGGTAGGCGCCCGGCTTGATGGTGACGAA
The DNA here is from genome assembly GCA_043744975.1 of Betaproteobacteria bacterium. Lineage (GTDB taxonomy): Bacteria > Pseudomonadota > Gammaproteobacteria > Burkholderiales. The sequence continues at coordinate 7,777 of JAYTTO010000141.1, forward strand.
GCGGTAGCGGCCGTCGTCGTCGGTGAGCGTCTTGCCGAAGCCGGGGAAATGCGGATCGAGCGGCGCGTCGTGGCGGTCGCCCGAATGGCGATAGCGGCCGGCGGCGTTGCATTGCCAGAGCTCGATCAGCGAGTCGCGCACCGGCTTGCCGTCTTCGTCGACCACCCGGCCGGAGACGACGATGCGCTCCCCCAGCGGTTTGCCGTGGGACTGGCGCGTGAGGTCGGCGTCGTGGGGCGCAAGAACCGATACCGGCATGACCAGCGGCGTCATCGCCACGGCATCGGGCGGGAGGACGATCGGCGGTTGCATCGGCCCGCGCGTGAGCGTGCTGCGGTAGTCGGGCCAGCGATAGTCGGGATGCGTGCCGGCGGCAACCGGCGGCAGTTGTTTGGTCATGGGTTTGGTCATGGGTTTGGTCATAGGTTTCGTCATGGTCACCCCATCAGCAGCACCAGCCACAGGCTCAGCGCGGGAAAGAATACCAGCTCGAAATCGCCTTGCACCGGCGCGTTGGTCAGCCAGCGACCGTCGACGCTGTATACCGACAAGACGATCATCGCGAGCGCCCGGCGCATCGCCGATGGATTCCCGCATCTGGTGCTCCCGTGGCGCCCGATCGGGGCGCGCGGCAGTGCCGCCGCCGACGCCTATTTCGAGTTCTTGTCGACCAGCGCGCGGGCGGTCGCGAGCAGGGCCTTGCCGTCGGCGCCCTTGCCGTTCATCTCGGCGACCCAGCCGTCGATCACGCCCTTGGACAACGATTCCGCCACTTGCGTGAGCGGCATGCCGACCGGTGTCGCGCCGAACGACGCGAGCAGGCGGTTGGTCAGGCGTGTCGGCGCGCGCACGCGCATGCCGCGCAGGTCCGCCAGCGTGGTGATGGGCCGCTTGGCGCTGTGGAACACGCCGGGACCGTGCGGATGCAGCGCGAGCAGGTGATAGTCCTTGAACTCGTCGGCCGCCTTGGCGGCGACGGCCATCGCGCACAGCAGGACGGCAACGAGGATCGGACCGGATCGCACCTTCATGACTTGCTCTCTCCGTGTCGAAACAGCTCGCTTGCCAGCGGCCAGAGCCGGCGGGCCGCCTGCCACAACGTCCAGCCGCGAACCGCCCAGTTGAAGGCACGCACCGGCTTGACGATCGCGATCAAGGCGACTGCCGCGGTCAGCAGGGCCGGCTGCGACCGCACGAAGTGCCATGCCGCGAGGACGCGGTCGGCCAGAACCAGCGGCGGAGCACATTCTCGGATCAACAGGGCGATGCGGTCACGCTGCACTGCGGCGCGCTCGATCAGGCGGGCGCGGCGCTCGAGGATCGCGGCGAGTTCCGGGCTCATCGGCGCGGCGTCAGGCGATCACGGTCCTTGGCGAACTCGTCGAGCGTGGTGGCGAAGAGGCGCGGGCGCGACCGGGCGCGATTGCGGATCGCGAGCGTCAGGGCCGTGCCCAACGCGAGGAAGACCAGGCTCAGGATGCCGATGGCCAGGACGCCGAAGCGGTCCCACAGCATGGCCACGACGAAGACGACACCGAGGACCACGGCAAAACCGAGGCAGAAGATGGTGGCGGCGGCCAGCCACAGGAACCCGCGCAGCCGCAGCCGTTCCTCGTCCAGATCCGAGGCGAAGATCTCGAGGCGCGTCTGCAGCAACTGCACTACCGTGAGGACGAACTCACGGACCGTGCCGAGCAGGCCGCCCGAGGCTGGTGATGGCGCGGTGCCGTCGTCGGGGGGCGCGTCGGCCATGCGGTCAGGTCAGGTCAGGTCAGGTCAGGTCAGGTAAGGTCAGGTGAGCGAAGTCGATGTGGATCGACCCCGGGCGGGCGTTACTCGCACTCGCGATAGATCGAGTTCTTCGGTGCGGCGAGGACGCGGCGCACCATGGGCTCGAAGAACTCCAGCGGCGCACAGTCGGCGGCCGGATCGAAGGCCGGATTGTCGTAGCGGGCGCAGAAGCGCGCGGTGCGCTCGAAATGCGGATGGCCACGGAAGCTCTCGCGCATGTTCGGGTCGAGGCCGATGTGATCGAAGAAGTAGTAGCCCTGGAAGATCGCGTGCTTCTCGACCATCCAGTGGTTGGCCTCGGACACGAATGGCTTGACCACGGCGGCGCTGACGTCGGCATGGCCCCAGGGGCCGAGCGTGTCGCCGATGTCGTGCAAGAGGGCGCAGACGACGTATTCCTCGTCTTCGCCACCGCGATGGGCCAGGGTGGCTGTGAGCAGCGAGTGCGACAGGCGGTCGACGATGAAACCACCCGCGTCGCCCCGCAGCAGTTGCAGGTGTGCCAGCACCCGGTCGGCCCCGGCGGCCGCGTAAGGCTTGTGGTGCTCGACGATGATGTCCCAGTCGGCCTTGGTGCTGGTCTCCATCGACGTGAAGCCGGCGCGCTGCTCGTTCATGTTGCCCATGGTGGTCTCGTTCCGATGCGAAAGCGTTCGGCCAGTATATCCGCTTGACGCTCGCACGCACCACGGGCACCGTTGGCGGTTTGAGCCTGCCGGGGAGCAAGTCGTGTCGGTCGTCGATCAGTTGAAGAAGCACATGGCGCTGCCCGTGATCGGAGCGCCGCTATTCATCGTGTCCAATCCCGACCTGGTCATCGCCCAGTGCACCAGCGGCGTCATCGGGTCGTTCCCGGCGCTCAATGCGCGGCCGGCCGAGAAGCTCGACGAATGGATCACGACCATCGAGACCGCGCTCGCGGCATTCGCCGCCGCGAATCCTTCGTTGCCGGTGGCGCCGTTCGCGGTCAACCAGATCATCCACCAGTCGAACGACCGGCTCGATCACGACCTCGACGTGTGCGTGAAGCACAAGGTGCCGGTGATCATCACCAGCCTGCGCGCGCCCGAGGACGTCGCCAGGCGGGTCCATGCCTACGGCGGCATCGTGTTCCACGACGTCATCAGCGTCCGGCACGCGCAGAAGGCGCTCGAGGCCGGCGTCGACGGGCTCGTGCTGGTCTGTGCCGGCGCGGGTGGACATGCTGGTGCGCTGAGCCCGTTCGCGCTCGTGCGGGAAGTGCGCCGGTTCTTCGACGGTCCGATCGCGCTGTCGGGCGCGATCACCGATGGCGGGTCGGTGCTGGCGGCCGAGGCCATGGGCGCCGATTTTGCCTATGTCGGCACGCGTTTCATCGCCACCACCGAAGCTAACGCCGCCGAGCGCTACAAGCAGACCATCGTCGAGTCGGCCGCAGCCGACATCGTCTACACGCCGTTCTTCACCGGCGTGGCCGGCAACTACCTGAAGCCCAGCGTGACCGCCAACGGCCTCGATCCGGACAACCTGCCGACGGTGGAGAAAACCAAGATGAACTTCGGCGGCGGTGGCGCCGCCAAGGCCTGGAAGGACATCTGGGGCGCGGGGCAGGGCGTCGGCAACATCGATGTGGTGGAGCCGGCCGCGAAGGTGGTCGCCCGGATGGTGGCCGAATACCGGGCCGCAAAAGTGCGGCTTGTTGCCACTGCGTAGGACGACCCCCCCAGCCTTCCTTCGGTCGGCACCCCCCAATGGGGGGCCAGCCTGCTTGGGAGCGGCCCGGCGCTGGCCGACGACCCCCCCAGCCTTCCTTCGGTCGGCACCCCCCAATGGGGAGCCGGCCTGCTTGGGAGCGGCCCGGCGCAGGCCGACGCCCCCCTCAGCCTTCCTGTGGCGCAGGTTCCAAATACCGCTGCGGCTTGCGATAATCCGGGCTGGCGGCAGCGGCCGCTGTTACCGGAGACTGGCATGCAGGTGAGCAATACGGCAGGGCGCGAGTGGATTTCGGCGGGCTACGACGGCGCGGAGCGCGCCTTGCTCCGGGTGAGCCCGGACAACGGCCGCACCTCGCTCGTGCGGATCAAGGCCGGCGTCCACGCCAAGCGCCATCTGCATCAGGCGGGCGAGGACGTGCTGGTACTGTCGGGGCGGATCGTGATCGCGGGGCATACGCTCGCGGCGGGCGACTACCTGTTCACCGAGGCGGGCGAGGAGCACGACGTCGTGGCGCTGGAGGATTCCGTCTTCTACGTCGCATCGGAGAAGCCGATCACGGTCACCGAGACCTGATCGCCGACGGTTTCAGCGCGGCGTCGCGCCGCGGCCGTGTTCAGGCCGCCCGGCTGTCGGCCTGCAATTCGGGCCGGTCGACCATCACGTGGCCGTCGCCCCAGGTCGCGCGGATCGAGCGGATCGGGGTGGCCACGAGGCGCGATGCCAGGGCGTCGAACGCCGGTCCGGGCCCCGTCGTGAAGAACGTGTGAACCGGCTGGTGTCCCGCCGAGGCCAGCAGATGGGCTGCCGCCAGCCGGTCGCCCAGGTGCCGTGCGATCGCCGGCGCCGGATCGATGACCGTCACGTCCGGACCGCAACGGCGGGCAATGGCGTCGAGCAGGAAGGCATAGTGGGTGCACGCGAGCACGACGGTATCGGCGCCGGCCGCCAGGATCGGGTCGAGAAACCGGTTGAGCAGCGCGCTCGCTTCCGGGCCGTCGAGGACGCCCGATTCCACCTGTTCGGCCAGACCGTCGCAGACCTGGTTGATCAGGCGAACATGCGCGGCGTGGCGCCCCACGGTGGCTTGGAACAGCCGGCCCTGGAACGTGGCGGGCGTCGCCATCACCCCGACCACCCCGCTCTGGGTCAGCGCGGCGGCAGGTTTGACCGCCGGCTCCATGCCGATGATGGGTACGCCGGGGAAGGTGTCGCGCAGATGCTTGAGTGCCGCGGCCGAGGCTGTGTTGCAGGCGACCACCACGGTCTTGCAGCCGTGCTCGAAGAAGAAGCGGGTGATGCCTTCGGAGAGGGCTCGCAGTTCGTCGACCGGACGCGGGCCGTACGGAACGTGGATCTGGTCGGCGAAGTAGCAGGTCGATTCGCTCGGCAGCGCCCGTCGGATCTCGCGCCAGACGGAAAGACCGCCTACGCCCGAATCGAAAACCCCGACCGGACCAGAGGAATCAGCAGCCGCCGGGCCGCCCCAAGGCTGCTGGCCCCCCTCGGGGGGGTGGCGACCGGAGGAAGCCTGGGGGGGGGCTATCGCCACAGCAGCCGCCGGGCCGCCCCAAGGCTGCTGGCCCCCCTCGGGGGGGTGGCGACCGGAGGAAGCCTGGGGAGGCTCAGTCTGCACCGGAGAGGAGATCTTCGAGTCGGGAGCTGGCTTTGACCACCTTGTCGAGGATGGCGTCGAACTGGTCTTCGATGCCGAGCGTCTGCATCGCTGCTCCCACCTCCGGGGTGATCGGACCGGCGCAGCCGGGCTTGTAGCCGCCGGGCAGCGCGAGCGTGACCCGCTCGTCTGCCAGAAGCAAGTCGTGCAGATGATCGGCGATGAACACGATGAGCGTCGACTTCGGCTCGTCCGCGTCGAGGGTGGCGTGATGGCGCTGGGCACAGTGCACCAGTTCCTTGGGCGCGCCCCAGCGGTGCAGCATGGCCGAGCCGATACGCGTGTGGGCCTGGACGAAGGCGGGGTTGAGCGGCGTCCCGCGGGCGTAGTCGTTGCGGATGAAACGGGCCATCAGCGCCGGTTCCGCGCCGCAGAGCACCAGCGTGCCGACGTCGTGCAGCATGCCGCCCGCGTACACGAGCATCGGGTCGACGACCGCGTCGT
>JAYTTO010000142.1:0-1918 GCA_043744975.1 Betaproteobacteria bacterium
GTCGGCGATCCAGGCGCCGAACGCGCCGCCGGAATTGCGGACCACCGGCACGGTCATCGCGTGCGACCAGCCCGGATCGGACTTGTGGTAGGTGACCAGCACCAGCGCGAGGAAGGCGCCGAGCCCGGCCGACGCCAGCCACCAGGCCTCGCGGATCAGGCTCGACAGGCGTGGCGGCAGCGGCGGCGCAGGCACCTTGACGCCCTTGGCGGCCTTGGGGGCCTTTCCGGCGCGGGGTGCGGCTTCAGCGCTGCGGCGAAAGAACATCCGGGCTCATCGTCACATCGGGCATAGCCGATTATAGGGGTCAGGCTCTCCGGTCGCCATGCGGCCGGGGTGTTGCGGCGCCACCGGCATCGACAGCGGCGCGGCCAAGCTGACACAATCTGGCGTTTCGCATCACCATCCCCATCTTCCGTTGACCATGCCGAATCCGACCCGCCACCTCCCCCTGCTCATCCTCGGTTCCGGCCCCGCCGGCTACACCGCCGCGATCTATGCCGCCCGCGCCAACCTGAAGCCGGTGGTCATCACCGGCCTGGCGGCAGGCGGCCAGCTCATGACCACCACCGACGTGGACAACTGGCCGGCGGATGCCCTCGGCGTGCAGGGGCCGGACCTCATGGCCCGCTTCCAGCAGCACGCCGAGCGCTTCGAGACCGAACTCGTCTACGACCACATCCACACCGCCGTGCTCGGCGAGCGGCCGTTCCGGCTCGAAGGCGATTCCGGCACCTACACCTGCGACGCGTTGATCATCGCCACCGGCGCCTCCGCCAAGTACCTCGGGTTGCCCTCGGAACAGGCGTTCATGGGCAAGGGCGTCTCGGCCTGCGCCACCTGCGACGGCTTCTTCTTCAAGGGCCAGGACGTGGCCGTGATCGGCGGCGGCAACACCGCAGTCGAAGAAGCGCTGTACCTGTCGAACATCGCCAAGTCGGTCACGCTGGTCCATCGTCGCGAACGCCTCCGCTCCGAAGCCATCATGCGCGACAAGCTGTTCGCCAAGGCCGAGACCGGCAACGTCCACATCGAGTGGAACAGCACGCTCGACGAGGTGCTGGGCGACAAGTCCGGCGTCACCGGCGTGCGGTTGAAGAGCACCGTCGACGGCGCGACCCACGAGTTGCCGCTGGCTGGTGTCTTCATCGCCATCGGCCACACCCCGAACACCCAGCTCTTCGAAGGTCAGGTCGACATGAAGGGTGGCTACATCGTCACGCGCGGCGGACTCGATGGCGACGCCACTGCCACCAGCATCCCGGGCGTGTTCGCGGCGGGCGACGTGCAGGATCACGTCTACCGCCAGGCCGTCACCAGCGCCGGCACCGGCTGCATGGCCGCGCTCGACGCCGAGCGCTATCTCGACGACCTAAAGTAAGTCTCCCGGTCCCGGGTGAACGATGATGGCAAAAGACCCACCCCCGGACGACCTCTCGGCGTTTCTCGCCGAGGTCCGGGACGTCGCGCCGATCAAGCCACGCGACCGGATCGTGGTGCCGCCGCCCAAACCCCCGCCGGTGCCGGTGCAGAGCCTGCTCGATGACCATGCGGCACTCGCCGACAGCCTGAGCGACAACGTCCCCGACGAGATCGCCGCCGAGAGCGGCGAGGAACTCAGCTTCCGCCGCAACGGCATCGGCCACGACATCGTGCGCAAGCTCCGCCGCGGCCATTGGGTCATCCAGGACGACCTCGACCTCCACGGGCTCGTGGTCGACGCAGCGCGCGGCCTGCTCTCGGCCTTCCTGCACAACTCGGTCAAGCGCGGCCTGCGCTGCGTGCGCATCGTCCACGGCAAAGGCTACCGCTCCGCCAACGGCGAGCCGGTGCTCAAGCGCAAGGTGGCGAGCTGGCTGATTCAGCGCGATGCTGTGCTGGCCTATGTGCAGGCCAAGCCGGCCGATGGCGGCAGCGG
>JAYTTO010000143.1:0-6377 GCA_043744975.1 Betaproteobacteria bacterium
GGTGGCGGCACCTTGGCATGCACGTCGGTACCCTTCAGATCGGCCTTCGACAGTTCCTTGATCCTGGCCGCCCCCGCCTGGTCGCAGGGCTGCTCGGAATAGACCACCGTACCGTTCTTGTCCTTGCACTTGTTGACGCCGGCATGGGCGGCGGTCGCGAACAGCAGAGTCACGGCTAGAGCGAGCATCCTGGTCATCCGATGTCTCCTGGGTGGAAGAGCGGCCGGAGGAAGGCTGGGGGGGTCAAACTGTGGGCAGGCGATGGTTGCGGAAATCTTCGCGGAGCCTGGTCTTGAGCAGCTTGCCGGTGGCGGTGTGCGGCAGCGACCCGACGAATGCCACATCGTCCGGAATCCACCACTTCGCCACCCGGCCCTCGAAGAACTTCAGCAGTTCCTCCCGGGTGACCTCGGCGCCGGGTTTCTTCATCACGATCAGCAACGGGCGCTCGTCCCATTTGGGATGGGCAACCCCGATGACTGCCGCTTCGGCCACGGCGGGGTGCGCGATGGCGGTGTTCTCGAGGTCGATCGAACTGATCCATTCGCCGCCGGACTTGATCACGTCCTTCGAGCGATCGGTGATCTGCATGAAGCCGTCCTGGTCGAGCGTGGCGACATCTCCGGTCGGAAACCAGCCGGCGACCAGTGGGTTGCCGCCCTCGCCGCGGAAGTACTCGCTGCAGATCCAGGGGCCGCGCACCATCAGGTCGCCGAACGCCTTGCCGTCGCGCGGCAGTTCCTTGCCGTCGTCGTCGACGATCTTGAGGTCGACGCCGAAGATCACGCGGCCCTGCTTGTTCTGGAGGGCGTCGCGTTCGGCCTTCGATTGGGCCAGATGGCGATGCTTGAAGGTGTTCACGGTGCCGAGCGGGCTCATCTCGGTCATGCCCCAGGCGTGCAGCACCTGGATGCCGTAGTCGTCCTCGAAACTGCGGATCATCGCCGGCGGGCATGCCGAGCCGCCGATGATGGTTCGCTTCAGGCTGCTGAAACGCAGGCCACCCGCTTCGAGATGATTGAGCAGGCCGAGCCAGATGGTGGGCACGCCGGCCGAACAGGTCACGCCCTCGGCTTCGAACAACTCGTGCAGGCTGGCACCGTCGAGTTGCGCGCCCGGAAACACGAGTTTGGCCCCGCACAGCGGCGCGCTGTAGGGCAGGCCCCACGCGTTTACATGGAACATCGGCACCACCGGCAGCACCACGTCGCGGGCCGAGAGGTTCAAGGCATCGGGCATTGCCGAGCCATAGGCGTGCAGGATGGTCGACCGGTGGCTGTAGAGCACGCCCTTGGGATTGCCGGTCGTGCCCGAGGTGTAGCAGAGCGACGAGGCGAGCTTCTCGTCGAGGTCGGGCCATTCGAAGTCGTCCGAATGGGCATTGACCAGTTCCTCGAAGCAGAGCAGGTCCAGGCCCGAGGCCGGCATGTGCGCCCGGTCGGTCATCGCGATCCAGCCCTGCACTCCCTTGCACACCGGGGCCAGCTTCTCGACCAGCGGCAGGAAGGTCAGATCGAACAGGACCAAGCGGTCTTCGGCGTGATTGACGATGTAGGCGATCTGTTCGAGGAACAGGCGCGGATTGACGGTGTGACAGATCGCGCCCATGCCGGAGGTGGCGTAGTAGATCTCGAAGTGGCGGAAACCGTTCCAGGCGAGCGTTCCGATCCGGTCGGAGGTTTGCACGCCCAGAGCGCACAAGGCGTTCGCGAGCTGGCGCGAGCGGCGATGCGCGTCCGCATAGGTGTATCGATGAATCCCGCCCTCCACCAGGCGCGACACGATCTCGGTATCGCCGTGATAGCGGTCGGCGTGCCGTATCAGCGACGCGATCGAGAGCGACGCCTCCATCATCAGGCCATGCATGAAATACTTTCCTTCGGCAACGACTGCAGGTGAGGGGATGGCAGAGCCGCGGCCGGCCGCGGCAATGGCAATGGCAATCGATTGTAGCAGCGTGGTTTTTCGCTGCGGTGCAATACGCGCAGTCGGCCCGTATCCGCGTTTACAAGGGGGTATCGTTCCGGCAGAATGCGCGCGGCTTTGCGGGTGGGGGTGTTGCGCTCGCTGCAACCCGGGGCATGCCGGCGCCGGGTGCCGGAGGCGATGGTCACGCCGCGGCCGGTGCCGTTCCGATGGAGGGGTGTCATCGGGCCGCATCGGTGGGCGTTCACACAAGACGGCTGACCGATCAGACCGTCCCGCAGTCCGCTACGAATCGATGGAGGAGAGTCAACGATGATCAAGCAAGTCCTGCGCAGCACCGCCCTGGCGGCGGTCCTGCTCGCTGCCGGCACGGCTTCGGCCGACGGCGTTCTCAAGATCGCCTTTCTCGAAGGCCTGTCCGGTCCGTTCGCCAACGTCGGTGAAGTCGGGCTGCGTCACCTCCAGTTCGCGGTCGACCGCGTCAACGCCAAGGGCGGCGTGCTGGGCCAGAAGATCGAAGTGGTCCCGTTCGACACCAAGACCAGCCCGCAGGAGGCGCAACTGGTCTTCAAGCAACTGGTCGACCAGGGCATCCATTACATGATGCAGGGCAACGGTTCGGCCGTGGCGCTGGCGCTGTCCGAGGCGATGGGCAAGCACAACGCGCGCAACCCCGAACAGACCGTGCTCTACATGAATTACGGCGCCGTCGACCCCGCGCTCACCAACGACAAGTGCAACTACTTCCACTTCCGCTTCGACGCGGACGTGGACATGAAGATGCAGGCGTTGACCAACTACATCGCCGCGCAGAAGGACATCAAAAAGGTCTACCTGATCAACCAGGACTACTCGTTCGGCCAGGCCGTGGCGAAGGCCGGGCGCGCGATGCTGAACAAGAAGCGCCCGGACATCGAGATCGTCGGCGACGATCTGCATCCGCTCGGCAAGGTGAAGGATTTCGCCCCCTACGTGGCGAAGATCAAGTCCTCCGGCGCCGACGCGATCATCACCGGCAACTGGGGCAATGACGTGGCGCTCCTGATCAAGGCCGCGAAGGACGCCGGCCTGAAGGCCGACTTCTACACCTACTACGCCGGTGGTCTCGGCACGCCGCCGGTCATCGGCGAAGCGGGCGTCGGCCACTTGAAGCAGGTGACGCACTTCCACTCCAACATCGGCGGCTCGCGCACCGCGGCCAACGTCGAGGCGTACCGCAAGCGCTTCCCCGATGCCAAGGACGACTACTACTGGGTCAGCATCCAGACCGCGATCAACATGCTCACCCGCTCGATGGAGCAGGCGAAGTCGACCGATCCGGTCAAGGTCGCGGCCGCCCTGGAGAACATGAAGGGCGAACAGGAGAGCGGCGACGTCTACATGCGTCCCGACAATCACCAACTGATCCAGCCGCTGTTCGTGTCGACCTTCTCGAAGGCCAACGGCAAGGACGTCAAGTTCGATGTCGAACGCACCGGCTTCGGCTTCAAGACCGATGCCCGGGTCGAAGCCAAGGACACCGTGCTGCCGACCACCTGCAAGTTCCAGAAGCCGAAGGGCTGACGCAGGATCGTTTCACACGCGGGGCGCTCCGCCGGGAGCACTCCGCGTCCGCCGTTACGGGTTTGGAGGTCGCCGCTTGGAGTTCTTTCTTGTCACCCTGTTGAACAGCCTGTCCTACGGACTGCTGCTGTTCATGCTGTCGAGCGGGCTGACCCTGATCTTCAGCATGATGGGTGTGCTCAACTTCGCCCATGCGAGCTTCTACATGCTGGGCGCGTACTTCGCCTACCAGACCAGTGTCTACGTCGGGTTCTGGCCCGGGCTCATCGTCGGGCCGGCCCTGGTGGCCGTTTTCGGCGCGCTCACCGAGCGCTTCGGCCTGCGCGCCGTCCACAAGTACGGCCACGTCGCCGAACTGCTGTTCACCTTCGGCCTCGCCTACATCATCGAAGAGGTGGTGCATCTCATCTGGGGCCGGGCGCCGGTGCCGTATCACATCCCCGATGTGCTCGACTTCTCCGCGTTCTCGATCTTCAGCACCCAATACCCGGCCTACCGGGTCTTCATGATGCTGATCTCGGTCGGCATGCTGATCGGCCTGTACCTCGTGCTGACGCGCACGCGCATCGGTCTCATCATCCAGGCGTCGCTGTCGCACCCCGACATGGTCGAAGCGCTCGGCCACAACGTGCCCACCGTCTTCATGCTGGTGTTCGCCGGTGGCTGCGCGCTGGCCGGACTGGCGGGGGTGATCGGCGGCAATGCCTTCGTGACCGAGCCGGGCATGGCGGTGTCGGTCGGCACCATCGTGTTCGTGGTCGTCGTGTTCGGCGGTATGGGGTCGCTCGCGGGCGCGTTCATCGCCTCGCTCATCATCGGGGCGGTCCAGACCTTCTCGGTCGCATTCGACTATTCGCTGCTCGACCTCTTTGCGCGCTTCGGCCTGCAGATCGCGGTCGACTCCGGTTGGCGTGAACTGTGGAAAGTCACCATCGCCCAGGCGGCGCCGGTGCTGCCCTATCTGCTCATGGTGCTGATGCTCGTCATCCGTCCCAAGGGCCTGATGGGCACTCGCGAGGGCTGATGCGATGACCCACGGCGATCCGGCGATACCCCTGCGGGTTCCGGTATGAACATCAAACGTCTCGTGCTGTGGAGCGCCGCGGCCGTCGTCATGGCCATCCTGCCGCTGGTCTTCAAGCAGAGCTTCGCGATCTCGATGATGTCCCAGATGGGCATCGCCATCATCTTCGCGCTCTCCTACAACATGCTGCTCGGCCAGACCGGCATGCTCTCGTTCGGGCATGCCGTCTACTTCGGCATGGGCGCCTTCTTCGCTGCGCACGTGCTCAACCTGATCGGCGCCGGAACCTTCAAGCTCCCGATCGCCATGCTGCCGGTAGTGGGCGGCCTGGCTGGCCTGGCCTTCGGCGTGATCTTCGGCTACGTCACCACCAAGCACTCGGGCACGCCGTTCGCCATGATCTCGCTCGGCATCGCCGAGTTGGTCGCGGCCTGCTCGCTCATGTTCCCCGGTTTCTTCGGCGGCGAGGGCGGGATCTCGACCAACCGGGTGGTGGGCGAGGCGGTGATGGGCATCACCTACGGGCCCTCGATCCAGGTCTACTACCTGATCGCCGGCTGGTGCTTCCTCTGCATCATCGCTATGTTCGCGCTCACGCAGACGCCGCTCGGGCGCATCGCCAACGCGGTGCGCGACAATCCCGAACGGGCGCGCTTCGTCGGCTACAACCCTACTCAGGTGCGCTACCTGATGCTGATCCTGGCCAGCTTCTTCGCCGGCATCGCGGGTTCGCTCGAGGTCATCAACTTCGAACTCATCACCGCCGAGCGGCTCGGCACCGTCGCCTCCGGCAACGTGCTGCTGATGGCCTTCATCGGCGGCGTCGGCCACTTCTACGGACCGATCATCGGCGCGATCCTGGTCACCTTCCTGCAGTCGGCGCTGTCGAACTACACGCAGGCGTGGCTGCTGTACTTCGGCCTGTTCTTCCTGATGATGATTCTGTTCTCCCCCGGCGGCATCGCGTCGCTGGTGACGGTCCACAAGCCGGCGTGGCAGGCCGATGCCACCCGCAAGCTGATGCCGTCGTATGCCGCGGCGGCCGGCGCTGCCGCGATCCTGCTCGCCGGCCTGGTCGCCCTGGTGGAGATGATCTATCACATCGAAACCCAGCAGGCGCAGGTCGGCAGCACGATGAAGCTGTTCGGCCAGCAGGTCGATGCCGGTTCGGCAACGCCCTGGATCGTGGCCGTGGTCCTGATGGTCGTGGGCGGCGCCCTGCTGCGCTTTGCCGGAACGTTCGTCGGTCGCGCCTGGGCCGACGTCACCGTCGCCATCAACGCCAGGCGCAACGCCGCATGACCACCGCCGCGCTCGAACTCGCCGGGGTCCACAAGAGCTTCGGCAAGACCGCCATCATCAACGGCGTCGATCTCGCCATCCACAAGGGCGAGCGCCACGCGGTCATCGGCCCCAACGGGGCCGGCAAGTCGACGCTGTTCAACCTCATCAGCGGCCGGTTCCCGCTCACCTCGGGCACGATCTCGCTCAATGGCCAGGTGCTGAGCGGACTCACGCCGGAGAACATCAACCGCCTCGGCCTTGCCCGCAGCTTCCAGATCACCAACATCTTTCCCAAGCTGTCGGTGTTCGAGAACCTGCGCTGCGCGGTGCTGTGGTCGCTGGGGTACCGCTATTCGTTCTGGCAGCGCATCGCCGGGCTGCGCGACGTGCGCGAGCGCGCCGACATGCTGGTCGAGAAGATCAACCTCGGCAAACGCCGCGACACGCTCGCGGGCGTGCTCTCGTACGCCGAGCAGCGCGCGCTCGAAATCGGCGTCACCATCGGCGGCGGCGCCGATGTCATCCTGCTCGACGAACCCACGGCCGGCATGAGCAACACCGAGACGGCGGACGCCGTCGC
>JAYTTO010000144.1:0-7586 GCA_043744975.1 Betaproteobacteria bacterium
GTTGGTGTCGGCCCACAGGCCGACCGAGTTGTTGTGGTGCACCCAGTTGTCGGTGATGCGGGCGCCGCGCACGTCCCAGAACTTGCCGCCGCCGCTGCACCCGCACCCGGGCTGGGTGATGGCGAGCTGGTCGGTGTCGTTGGCGGAGATCTCACTGTGGCTGATGACCAGGTCGGTCACCGTGGTCGAGGTGGTGCAGCCATCGTTGCCGTAGCCGCGGCAGCGGTAGGTGTTGAAGCCGTACTGGCCGTTGCGGGTGAGGCAGGAGTTCATGATGGTGTTGCGCGACCCCATCATCACGGCGCCGCCGTGGTTGTCCTGCACGGTCATGCGGTCGAACGTCCAGCCGTCGCCGGCGTCGGCGTTCACGACGACCTGGTCGTTGGGCGACACGAAGTGCTGGACGATCAGCGACTGCAGCGTCACGTCGTCGGCCATGACCCAGTTCGCCCCGAAGGAGATGCCGGCCTTGAACGCGGCGTGGGCCGTGCCGCCGCCGTCGATCACCGTGGCCGGGCCGCCGATGAAGGTGTCACCGGACTTGGGCGTCACCGAGCCGGTGAAGCGGTACCTCGGGTCGGGCAGGTAGAAGGTGGTGCCGGCGGGATTGGCGTCGATGGCCGCCTGCACCGTCTCGTCGGTGGCCGTCGCCGTCTCGGGCGTGACGGGCGCGGTCGTCGTCGTGGTGGGCGGCTCGCTGGTGGGCGTCGTGCTCGTGGTGGGGCTGGCGACCACGGTGGTGCCCGGGGTGGCGCTGGCGAACGCGGTGATGCCCACCCCCATGGTGGTGCCGACCACGGTGTGCACGACGGTCGTGCCGGTGACGGGCGACGAGGTGGCCGGTGTGGGTGAGGCCGTGGTGGCGGGCGCAGCGGCGGCGGGGGCCGGTCCGATCGTGACGACGACGGCACCGTCGGGCGCGGTGGACGGTCCGGCCAGCAGCTCGGCGTTTCCGCACACCCCGGCCACGACCGCGCCGTCGAGGGCGGGGGCGACCACGGGGTCCTTGCTGCGGGCCTCGGCGGCCTGGTACACGCCGTAGCCGAGCGTGCCGACCAGACCGGCGGTGACGACGATGGTCGCCTTGCCGAACATCCTCTTGAACATGGGGGAGCTACCTCGTCACGGGACAGGGGTGGACATGCGGCAGTGGCCCACCGGCGTCCCGGTGGGCCACTGTCAGAACGTCTTCGGGGTGATGGTCAGCCGGCGTGTGCGGGCTGCGTCTCGACGGCCTCGTCGGACAGGCGGAAGCCCACCCCACGAACGGTCAGGATGAAGGGGTTCTCACGGTCGCGGTCGCCGAGCTTGCGGCGCAGGTTCGACATGTGGACGTCGACCACGTGGGTGTCGCCGTACCAGTTCGGACCCCACACGAGCTCCAGCAGCTGGGTGCGGCTGAAGACCTGGCGGGGCCGGCTGCACAGGGTGGCCAGCAGGTCGAACTCGATGCGGGTGAGCTCGACGTCGGCGTGGTCGACGGTGACCTCGCGGGCGGCGGTGTCGATGGTGAGCGCCCCGAAGGTGCGCACCGTCGCTTCGCCGCCGTAGGCGACGCCCCGACCGGCCCGACGGGGTCGGCGGAGCATGGCCCGCAGACGGGCGATGAGCTCGTTCGGCGAGAACGGCTTGGTGACGTAGTCGTCGGCGCCGATGGAGAGACCGACGACTTTGTCGATCTCAGTGTTCTTGGCCGAAAGGATCAGCAGGTAGGCGTCACTGAACTGGCGGATGCGTCGGCAGGCTTCCAGCCCATCGATGCCGGGGAGGACGACGTCCATGATGACGACGTCGGGGTCGAATGAAGCAGCCAGCTCGACTGCGGTCGTGCCTTCGGATGCGACCTTCACCTCGAAGCCCTCTCGCACGAGCAAAGGCTCGAGCACCATGCGGAGGTCGGGCGCGTCGTCGCACAGGAGGGCTCGCAGCGGTGTGCTGGCATCGAATGAGGTGGTGTCGTTCATCGATCGCTCTCGGGTGGGGGTTCGTCACACAATCCATCGGCCCTCCAGTGGGTTTCTTGAGCGTTCCACTTCTCGCAAAGCTCCAGGTTCTGACAAGAAGCGAGAGAAACGGTCCGCGAGCGGCCCGATCGGGGTAGCGGTTGCCGTTCCCTGATATCGAACGTATGTTCGTAGCGTGGCGTTCAACAACCCCGGCGTCCCCTGGCGGGAGATCGAACAGGCCCTCTCCGACCGCCAGCGCGACGGGCGCCGTCCGGGGTCGCCGTCGTGGAACGCCGGGGGCGACGGTCCGGCGTGGAGTCGCAAGCGCCAGCCCTACCAGCAGCCCGACGGACTTCGGCGTCCGGCGGGTTCGGTGCCCTACGCCGAGCTCCACTGCCACTCCACCTTCTCGTTCCTGGACGGGGCGTCGCACCCCGAGGAGCTGGCCGAGGAGGCGGCCCGCCTCGGGCTCGAGGCCCTGGCCCTCACCGATCACGACGGCTTCTACGGCGTCGTCCGCTTCGCCGAGGCGGCCCGGGCCGTGGGCCTGCCCACCGTGTTCGGGTCCGAGGTCACGGTGGTCGCCGGCCCGCCGCCACGGTCCCGCAGCACGGCGGCCATCCCTCCGCCCGACCCGCCCGGCCACCACCTGTTGCTGCTGGCCGAGGGACCCCACGGCTACGCCCGGTTGGCCGCCGCCATCAGTGGCGCCCAGCTCGCCGGGGCCAAGGGCGCGCCCCGGTTCGACCTCGACGCGCTGGCGGCCGAGACCGCCGGCCACGTCCACGTGCTCACCGCCTGCCGCAAGGGCTCGGTGCCCGCCGCACTGGTGGCCGACGGGCCGGCCGCCGCGGGGCGCGAGCTCGATCGGCTCGTCGCCCTGTTCGGGGCCGACCGGGTCGCGGTCGAGCTGTGGGATCACGGTGACCCGCTCGACTCGGCCCGCAACGACGCCCTCGCCGAGCTGGCCGTGGCCCGCGACCTGGCCGTGGTGGCCACGACCAACGCCCACTACGCGGCACCGGCGGGGCGGCCGCTGGCCACCGCCCTGGCCGCCATCCGGGCCCGTCGCAGCCTCGACGAGATCGATCCGTGGTTGCCGGCGTGCGCCGCCGCCCATCTGCGCTCGGGGGCCGAGCAGGCCCGGCGCTTCGCCCGCTACCCCGGCGCGGTCGAAGCGGCCGCCGCTCTGGGCGCCGCGCTGGCCTTCGACCTGAAGCTGGTGGCGCCCAGCCTGCCGCCGTTCCCGTGCCCCGACGGGCTCGACGAGATGGGCTTCCTGCGCCAGCTGGTGGCCGAGGGGGCCAACCACCGCTACGGCACCCGCGCCGAGCGGCCCGAGGCGTGGGCCGTCCTCGACCACGAGCTCGACGTGATCGAGGGTCTGGGTTACCCCGGCTACTTCCTCGTGGTGTGGGACATCGTGCGCTTCTGCCGCGACGAGGACATCTACTGCCAGGGGCGGGGGAGCGCGGCCAACTCGGCCGTCTGCTACGCCCTCGGCATCACCAAGGCCGACGCGGTGGGGCTCGGCCTGCTGTTCGAGCGCTTCCTGTCGCCCGAGCGCGACGGCCCACCCGACATCGACCTCGACATCGAGTCCGACCGGCGCGAAGAGGCGATCCAGTACGTGTACCGCCGGTACGGACGCCGGCACACGGCCCAGGTCGCCAACGTCATCACCTACCGGGCCCGCTCGGCCGTGCGCGAGGTCGGCAAGGCGATGGGCCTGTCGCAGGACGTGATCGCGCGCCTGTCGGGCCAGATCTGGGGCTGGTCCTCGGCCGCCCCGGGCGAAGACCGGATGCGCGAGGCCGGCATTGATCCGGCCGACAAGCGGGTGATGCTGGCCTCGCAACTGATCGGCGAGATCATTGGTTTTCCGCGCCATCTGTCCCAGCATGTCGGCGGCTTTGTCATCACCCAAGGCCGTCTGGACGAACTTTGCCCCATCGAGAATGCCGCGATGGAAGACCGCACCGTCATCGAATGGGACAAGGACGACATCGACGCGCTGGGCCTGTTGAAGGTCGATATTCTGGCGCTGGGGATGCTGACCTGCATCCGCAAGGCCTTTGGATTGCTGGACGAATTCCGGGGCCAGCACATGACCCTCGCCAATGTTCCGCCCGAAGACCCCCGCATCTACGACATGCTCTGCCGCGCCGATGCGGTGGGCACGTTTCAGGTCGAAAGCCGGGCGCAGTTGAATTTCCTGCCCCGGATGAAGCCCCGCAAGTTCTATGATCTGGTGTGCGAGGTTGCCATCGTCCGCCCCGGCCCGATCCAGGGCGGCATGGTGCATCCGTTCATCAACCGCCGTCAGGGCAAGGAGAAGGTCGAAGACCTTGGCCCCGCGCTGATGGAGGTGCTGGGGCGCACCTACGGCGTGCCGCTGTTTCAGGAACAGGCCATGCAGATCGCCGTGGTCGCCGCCGGTTTCACCCCGGCCGAGGCGGACCGTCTGCGCCGCAGCCTTGCCACCTTCAAGCGCATGGGCACCATCGGATCGTTCCGCGACCGTTTCGTCTCGGGCATGTTGATGCGCGGTTATGACGCCGATTTCGCGGCGCGCTGTTTTGCACAGATCGAAGGCTTCGGCAGCTACGGCTTTCCCGAAAGCCATGCGGCCAGCTTTGCCCGGTTGGTCTATATCTCGGCCTGGCTGAAGTGCCATCATCAGGCGATCTTCACCTGCGCGCTGCTTAACTCCCAGCCGATGGGGTTCTACGCCCCCGCCCAACTGGTGCGCGATGCGCGCGAACACGGGGTCGAGGTGCGGCCCGTCTCGGTCGATCATTCGTTCTGGGATTGCAGCATCGAGCCCCGCGCCGATGGGTCCTTGGCGCTGCGGCTGGGTTTTCGCCAGATCAAGGGGATGCGGGAAGAGGATGCGTTGTGGATCGCCGCCGCGCGGGGCAACGGCTATCCGGACGTCGAAAGCCTGTGGCGCCGCGCCGGGGTGCGCCCCGATGCGCTGGAACGTCTGGCCGAGGCGGATGCCTTCGGCCCGCTTGGCCTGTCCCGCCGCACCGCGCTGTGGGATGCCAAGGCACTGGCGGGGCCTGCGCCGCTGCCCTTGTTCGGCAACGATGGCGAGGGCGGGGTGGAACCCGCCGTGACCCTGCCGCAGATGACATTGGGGGGCGAGGTGATTGAGGATTACCTGTCGCTGCGCCTGTCCCTTCGCGCCCATCCAGTGGAACTTCTGCGCCCCCGCCTGCCCGAAAGCACGGCCCATGACCGCCTGCTGACCGCCAAGGGCCGCGTCACCGTGACCGGCCTTGTCATCACCCGCCAGCGCCCCGGCACCGCCTCGGGCGTGATCTTCCTGACGCTGGAGGATGAAACCGGCGTGGTGAATGTCGTGGTCTGGACCCGGGTCTATGACGCCTTTCGCAAGGCGGTGATCGCGGGCCGCCTGGTGCGCGTCACCGGCAAGATCGAGCGTGAGGGCCAGGTGGTCCACCTGATCGCCGAGACGGTCGAGGATGTGTCATCGCTGCTGGCCACTCTGGGGCGTCCGGTCGTGATCGATTCAAATGACGGACGGGCCGACGAAGGCAAACGCCCGATCGGGCGGGACCAACGCTCGGGCGCGCGCCATCCCCGGCAGCAGGCCAAGGCGCTGTTTCCAAGCCGGGATTTTCACTAAGTCATGCCCGCACGCAGGCGAGGGGCTCGGCGCATAAATCCGCAGCGTCGAAACGGCGATCAGGCAATCCGTCCGCGATCATTCTGCGGGCTTGTCAGCCCCGCCAAACAGCACCTCATCGGAAATCTCCATCCGTGCCACCAGCAGGCTGCAAGTAAGGCTGTTGGTCAGATCCGAAGTCACCGACCCCAAAAGCCATCCCGCCACGATGCCTTGCCGAAGATGGCCCACCACCACCAGATCGGCCGAGATTTCCTTGGCCACGGCGGTGATCCGTTCGGCCGGCTGGCCCCGCTCCAGCCGCGCCTCGTGCGACAGCTTCATCCGCGTCAGCCGCTCCGCACCTTCGTCAAGGATCTTCTGATAGGATGCAGTCTGGTCGGGCGGAATATAGACCCCCACCGGATCGACAGACAGCCCCAAGCCGATCGTCGGGTCAACGACCGCCATCAGCGTGACCTGCGCCCCGGTGATCTGGGCAAGCCGGGCACCTTCGCGCAGGGCCATCCGGCCCTCACGCGTGCCATCATAGGCCAAAAGGATGTGTCGGTACATGGCGACCTCCGTTGTGCTGCTTCGCAAGCGCAACACTAGCATGAAGTTTTGCGCCGGTGAGTTTGTTTTGGGTGCAGCTGCAAGCGCGCGGCAGGATTGGGCGGCGCTCCATCGCCGAGTCCGACCAGGCGCAGGTGCCTAACCCATTCAGCCGCAAGCATTATGCTGTCCAAGGCCCGCGCCAAATCAGGTTGAAATGCCATCCCCAGACCGTCGCGCGAAGGCTGCCCGGGATCATTCGGCCCGACGCGTTGGACCGGGCTCGGCTTGATCCGCGCAGCGCTGGACTGAGAGCTTTTAGACATGGCCTGCACCCTCGACCCGCTGGAACTCCTCGCCCAACACTGGCGGCGTGCCGCGTGCCGTCAGCGGTCCCGGCGTTCTGCGACCGCAGCCACCGCGCGCGACACATCCGCGCTACGGGTCCGGTGGTTGGTGATGGCGGCCCGCAAGACAGTGATCCCCGCGACATTCGTCGTGGAAAAGACAGCAATACCAGATAGTTGCAAGTCATGCGTAATCCATCGGTTCAGAACCGATTGCTGCGCGTCTGGCAGGGTCCCATCCGCCGAGAACACGCAGATGTTGGACACAACATCAGCCATAAGGCGCATCTTCGGGTCCGCCCGCACAAGATTTGCCATCTCAAGCGCCAACCGGCAGTTCAGCGTGATCGCGCCGCCAAGCCGGTCGGCCCCATAGGCTTCGATCGCTGCCCAGACTTTCAACGCCCGCCC
This sequence comes from Betaproteobacteria bacterium, assembly GCA_043744975.1. Taxonomy (GTDB): domain Bacteria; phylum Pseudomonadota; class Gammaproteobacteria; order Burkholderiales. Next base: position 6,894 of record JAYTTO010000144.1, read on the forward strand.
GCCGCGCGAAAGATCGATGCCATAGTCGCAAAACCAGGGCTCGCCGCCGCCAAGGCCTGCCTCTTGCGATTCCAGATAGGCCGGGCGCGCCGCGAAGGCCGCACGGTGATCTGCCTCGTCCCGGATCAACACGATGCCGCAGTCATAGGGCACGTAAATCCATTTGTGGAAATCGCAGGCGAGCGAATCCGCGTGGCCGATCCCCTCCGACAGGGCGCGCCAGGGCGCTGCCGCCAGCCGGGTCCAGGCGCCAAAGGCCCCATCGACATGCAGCCAAAGCTGCTCGGCCCCGGCCAGATCGGCCAAGGCGTTCAGATCATCAAACTGGCCCAGATCCACCGAACCGGCAGTCCCGATCAGCGCGAAAGGATGAAGGCCCGCCGCCCGGTCCGCCGCGATCATGCCCCGCAGCACGTCCATGTTCATGGTGCCTTCCGCGATCGGCACCAGCCGCAAGGCGCGGTTGCCGATGCCCAGAAGTTCCATCGCCTTGGCCGTCGCGGAATGCGCGCCCACGCCCGCATAGGCGACCAGCCGCGCGGTGCCCAAGCCGTCATCTCGCACCGTACGGCCCAAGGCTTTGCTTCTCGCGGCGGCCAAGGCGACCACCGTGGCTTGCGAGGTGCCTGTCACCAAGACGCCACTCGCGGTTTCAGGAAACTCCATGACCCGCCGCGTCCAGTCGATCACCGC
>JAYTTO010000145.1:0-1989 GCA_043744975.1 Betaproteobacteria bacterium
GCGGTCGGTCAGCCGCGTGACCGCGACGGCGCTCGATGCCCGCTCGCAGGTGCGCAGCGCCTATGCCCGCTACAACAGTGCATGGCAGGTCGCGCAACACTATCGCGACACTATCGTGCCGCTGCGCCGCCGCATCTCGGAGGAGAACGTGCTGCGCTACAACGGCATGCTGCTGAGCGTGTTCGAGCTGCTGGCCGATGCGCGCGAACAGATCGCCGCCGCCAGCGGCTACATCGAGTCGAACCGCGACTACTGGCTGGCCGAAGCCGGCCTGCGTGCCGCGCTCGGCGGCAAGCTGCCGGCGCCATCGCTCGCCGTGTCGTCCACGCCGGCATCGACGCCGGCCGCGCCCCCTGCAGCACCGGCGGCGCCCCACCACCAACATTCCAAGGAGTGACGATCATGGATCGCCGACATTTCCTGCGCGGCTCCACCGCCGCTGTCATCAGCGCTGCCGCCGTGTCACGCGCTGCGCTCGCGGCCGTGCCCGAACTTGCCACCCAGTCCAGCGCCGCCACCCAGGCGCCGCTGATGCCCGGCGACGGGCGCCCCTACCACCCGGTCGTGACGCTGAACGGCTGGACCCTGCCATGGCGCATGAACGGCGAGTGGAAGGAGTTCCACCTCGTCGCCGAGCCGGTCGAGCGCGAGATCGCGCCCGGCATGATCGCGCGCTTGTGGGGCTACAACGGCCAGAGCCCGGGCCCGACCATCGAATGCGTGCAGGGCGACAAGTTGCGCATCTTCGTCACCAACCGGCTGCCGGAGCACACCACCATCCACTGGCATGGCGTACGGCTGCCGAGCGGCATGGACGGTGTCGGCGGCCTGAGCCAGCCGCACATCGATGCCGGCAAGACCTTCGTCTACGAGTTCGAGATGCAGCGCAGCGGCACCTTCATGTATCACCCGCACGCCGACGAGATGACGCAGATGGCGATGGGCATGATGGGCTGCATCGTCGTGCATCCGGCCGATCCGGCGGAGCACCGGGTCGATCGCGACTACGTGTTCCTGATCAATGCCTACGATATCGATCCGGGCAGCTTCACCCCGCGCGTGAACACGATGCTCGACTTCAACCTGTGGACCTGGAACAGCCGCGCCTTCCCCGGCATCGACACGCTGGTGGCGGGCCTGGGCGAGCGGGTGCGCATCCGCATGGGCAATCTCACCATGACCAATCATCCGATTCACCTGCACGGCGTCGACATGCAGGTGACCTGCACCGACGGCGGCTGGGTGCCGGAGAGCGCGCAATGGCCGGAAGTCACGATCGACATGCCGGTGGGGGCGATGCGTGCCGTCGAGTTTGTGGCCGATGCGCCCGGCGACTGGTCGTTCCACTGCCACAAGTCGCATCACACCATGGGGCCGATGGGGCACAAGGTGCCGACCATGATCGGCGTGCGGCAGGACGACATCGCCGAGAAAATCCTGCAACTGGTGCCGGACTATATGGCCATGGGCGACAAGGGCATGGCCGACATGGGCGCGATGTCGATGCCGTTGCCTGAGAACACATTGCCGATGATGACCGGCCAGGGGCCGTTCGGACCGATCGAGATGGGCGGGATGTTCACCACGCTCAAGGTCCGGGCCGGCCTCGCTCGCGACGACTATCGCGACCCCGGCTGGTACACGCACCCGGAAGGCTCCGTGGCGCGCGAGGTGACCGGGCCGGTAGCCGAAGCCCCACGCCAGACGTTGCCGCCGGCCGACGGCGTGCATGTGGCGGCACGCAAGCCGACGGGCCATCATTGACGCGATGAGCACCACTTCCACTCTTGCCCCACCCCGGCCGCTGGCCGAGCCCGCGCCCGGCGAGCCGCTGCGGCTGGCCGTGACCGGCATGACCTGCGGCTCGTGCGTGACGCGGGTCGAGAAGGCGCTGCGGAAGGTGCCGGGCGTGGCCGAGGTCTCGGTCAACCTCGCCAACGAGGTCGCCACGGTAAGCGGTGGTCCCGGTGTGACCTTCGAGTCGCTGCA
>JAYTTO010000146.1:0-1975 GCA_043744975.1 Betaproteobacteria bacterium
GCGCTCGAAGCCGGACGCGAACCGCTCCCCGGCGAACGCAGCGGCAATGTCGGCGCCACCTCGCGACTCAACGAAGGCTACTTCCAGCGCGTCGCCGGCCTGGAGAAGGCGGTGGCCGACGCCAGACAGGAAATTGACGACGCTCTGAAGGAGCGCAACCAGGCACGCTGAGCGGCGATCGGGGGCTCGCTATACTCTGCCCTCTGATGCTTCGACAGACGATTCCACACATCGGGCCCGCCGACGACCGCGGGCCCTTCGCTTTCCGGACCGCGCGCGCATGAAGGGCGTGTCGGAACAGCGGCGGGCCGCCCTGGCCATGGCGCTGCTGGCGCTGATCTGGGGCTACAGTTGGATCATCGGCAAGCTCGGCCTCGCCCATGCCGGCCCGTTCCGGTTTGCGGCGGCCCGGGTGCTGGTCGCCGTGGTCGCGCTGGGCGCATTCCTGGTCGCAACCGGCCGTTTCCCGAGCCGGCGACCGCCGCGCGGCACGGTTCTGGTGGGGTTGGCGCAGACCACGGCCTTCCTGCTGCTCAACACCTGGGCACTGTCGCGCGGCGGCGCCGGCAAGACCGCGATCCTGACGTTCACCATGCCGTTCTGGGTGCTGCTCTTCGCATGGCCGGTTCTGGCCGAGCGTGTCGTCGGTCTGCAATGGCTGGCGATCGCTTGTGCGCTCGCGGGCCTGGTGTCGATCGTCGAACCCTGGCGGCTGCACGCGAACCTCGTTGCCGAAGTCCTGGGAGCGCTGGCCGGCATGTCGTGGGCCATCGGCGTGGTCCTCACCAAACGCCTGCAGCGCGAGGGGCCCGCGGATGCGCTCGACTTCACGTTCTGGCAGATGACCGTCGGCCTGCTGCCGATGCTGCTGGTGGCAGGGCTGTCGGACGAACCGCCGATCGAATGGTCCCCTTTGCTGGTGGCCGCGATCGTCTACAGCGGCATCGTCTCGACCGCACTCGGCTGGCTGATGTGGCAATACGTGTTGAACCGCCTGCCGGCCGGCACCACCAGCCTGGCATCGCTGGCAGTACCGGTAGTGGCGACGATCAGCGGCGCGCTGCAACTCGGCGAGCGCCTGCGCCCCGCCGAGATCACCGGCGCCGCCCTGATCGCGGTCGCCCTGGCGATGATGTCGTGGCAGTCGATGCGGACCCACCATCGCGACGATCTGTCGATGGCGCAGGAATGACCCACGCATGACCACATCCATGAAACCCAGCAGATCGCAGTTCCACGACCTCGGCGACATCCGGTACCACGTCCGCACCTGGGGTGACCCCGGCCACCCGACCATCTTCATGCTGCACGGCTGGATGGACGTATCGGCATCGTTCCAGTTCGCCGTCGATGCGCTCACGCGCGACTGGTACGTAGTAGCGCCCGACTGGCGGGGCTTCGGCCAGTCGGGCCGCGCGGCCGGCGGCTACTGGTTTGCCGACTACATCGCCGACCTCGACGCCCTGCTCGACCTCTATTCGCCGGCTGCGCCCGCGCTGGTGGTCGGACACAGCATGGGCGGCAACATCGCCAACCTGCATGCCGGTGTGCGTCCGGACCGCATCGCCGCGCTGGTACTGGCCGAGGGGTTCGGACTGCGCGCAACCGACCCGGCCTCTGCGCCGGAGCGCTATGCGAAGTGGCTGGACCAGCGCAAGCTCGGTGCCGTGGTGCGGCCCTATGCCGACTTCGCCGCGGTCGCCGCGCGCCTGATGAAGAACAACCCGCGGCTGCGCCGGGAGCAGGCCGATTTCCTCGCGCAGCACTGGGCCCGGGCCACGGCCGACGGCACCATCGAGCTCGCCGCCGATCCGCGCCACAAGCTGGCCAATCCGGTGCTCTACCGTCTCGAGGAGGCGATCGCCTGCTGGCGCCGGATCACCGCGCCGGTGCTGTGGATCTGGGGCGGCGACGGCGAGAGCGTGTACCAGTGGATGGGCAACGATCCGGCCGAGTGGGCAGCGCGCCGTGCGGC
>JAYTTO010000147.1:0-3377 GCA_043744975.1 Betaproteobacteria bacterium
CCGGCGCGCATCTGCATGCCCCACAGGCTCTGCTGCCCGTCGCGCAGCGTGGTGTCGATGATGCGGACGTGCGCCATGCCTACTGCTGCACCACGAACAACGGCGTGTCGTGCTCGACCATGTCGCCATCCTCGACCAGGCAACGCACCACGCGTCCGGCGCGGCCGGCCTTGACCGGCGTGAACAGCTTCATGACCTCGATCAGGCAGATCGTGGTGTCGGCCTCGATGGCATCGCCTGCTTGCACGTACGCCGGGGCACCCGGCTTGGGCTGCTTCCAGAACACCCCAAGGTTGGGCGCGCGAACCAGCACCTGACCGGTGGCGAGCGTGGCGTCGGCGATGGCCGAGGCGCCCACTGCCGCGGCGGGCGCTGCAAGAGCTGCCGCTGCGGCGACCGGTACCGATGCCGGCGCAGCGGTCACGGCCGGCGACGCGGCGCCCGGTCCGGATTTCGACACCACCAACTTGAGTCCTTCGACTTCCAGGCGCAGCTCGTTCCAGTCGGAATCCTCGAACAGACGGATCAGGTTGCGGACATCTTCCTTGCTGACGGACACGCGGTGTCTCCCTTGCTCAGGCCAACTGGGTCGATCGGGCGGCGATTGCCGCCAGCAGCGCTGGCAGGACGTCGCGCACGACGATGAATTCGATACCGGCTTCGACCGCGGCGCGCACACCGTCGTCGGTATCGAGCACGCTGCCGGCGGCGCCGCGCGCCCCCGACAGCAGCGCTGCGAGCGCATCCGCATCGGTGCCGCCGTCGAGAGTGTCGAGGTCGACCAGGCCCCCGGGCACGAGCTCGCCGCAGCGATATACGCGCAACGGCGAACGCGGCAGCGCCCACTTGCGCACCTCGCGCAAGGCGGGATCGTTGTCTTCACGCGGTCGTTCCACCGGCATCGCCCCGGCGAATATCCGTCCACCCGAGCCATCGACCGTGACCGTAGTGCCGACATGACGCATGACAGTGTCGTCGCCGCAGCCGACCACGCACGGCACGCCGAGTTGCCGGCCGACCACAGCGGCATGGCTGGTGGCGCCGCCGCGCTCGGTCACGATGGCGCTGGCCACCAGCATGCCGTGCAGGTCTTCCGGACTGGTGGTGGGCCGTGCCAGGATCACGCTCCTGCCCTGCGCATGGAGGGCTTCGGCGCTGTCGGCATCGCCGACCACGATACCGGCGCCCACGCCCGGGCTCGCCGCCTCGCCGCGCGCGAGCACGATCGCGCGCTCGACGTCCACGCCCACGGCGAGCCGTGGCCGCAGCAGGAGCCGCACCTGTTCCGCCGAGATCCGGGCCAGCGCCTCGTCGATGCCGATGCGGCCTTCGTGCACCATGTCGACGGCCACCTGCACCGCGGCCGCCGGGGATCGCTTCGCGGCCCGCGACTGCAACAGGAACAGGCTGCCGCGCTCCACCGTGAACTCGATGTCCTGCATGTCGCCGTTCTCCTGCTCGAGCACGTTGGCCGCGCGCAGCAGTTCGGCGTGCACCGCCGGCAATGCGGTCGCCAGCGCCTCCAGCGGGAGCGGCGTATGGCTGCCGGACACCACATCCTCGCCCTGTGCCCGGGCGAGATATTCGCCGTACGGACCACGCGAACCGGTGAGCGGATTGCGCGAGAACAACACGCCGGTGCCGGACCGTTCGTCGGTGTTGCCGAAGACCATCGCCTGGACCGTGACCGCGGTGCCGATAGCGTCGGAGATGCCGTGGTGCTGGCGGTACTTGCGGGCGCGACGGCTGTTCCACGACTCGAACACCGCACGAATAGCCGCTTCGAGCTGCGCCTCGGGATCCGCCGGCACCGCGCCGCGGCCGCAGGCGGCGATGGCGGCATGCCACGCGTCCGGTTCGGCATCCGGAGCGAGCGCATCCACGTCCGCCCGCAGCACGATGCGCGCGAACAGTTCGCAGAAGCGGCGGTGGGTGTCGCGAGCGAAGCGTATGGAGCCGGACTCGGTGGCGAGCGCGCGCTCGGTCGCAGCATTGATGCCGAGATTGAGCACGGTATCCATCATGCCGGGCATGCTGACCGGCGCACCGGAGCGCACCGCGACCAGCAACGGCGCCGCCGCACCACCGAAACGCCGGCCGGTCCGTGCTTCGATCCACGCGATACCCTCGCGCACTTCGCGCATCGCGCCCTCGGGCAGCCGGTTGCCGGCGGCGTGGAACGCCGCGCAAGTCGGCGTCGTCAGCACGAATGCCGGCGGCACGTTGAGCCCGAGCCGGCGCATGCGGGCGAGGCTCCAGGCCTTGCCGCCGACCAGCTCGCGGTCGGGCTGGGCGCTGCCGTCCAGGATCAGCGTGTAACGGGCTTCAGTCATCGCGCTTGCGGTCGAGCACTCGCAGCAGATCCTCGTGCAGTTCGAACCAGACCGTGTGATACGAGTCGATCTTCGCGCCGCTGACGAACGCGGTCGCGCCGGATTCTGCCCGGTCCAGCGCGTGGTCGAGCCGTTCGGTGTAGCGCCGCAGGCGCGGCAATGGGCCGGCGAGCGCGGCCAGCGTGGCCTCGGCGCGTTCGTGCAACGCGCCGAGCCGATCGATGATCTTGGCGTCGTAATCCGCATCGGAATGATCGTTGGGTACGGTCTCGCCCGCGACCTGCATCGTCTGCCAGTCGGTGATCAGTTGCTTGAGCGAACTGTTGACGACTTCGAAGCGGGAATAGGCTTCGGCAAGCCCCGGGTCCACGCGCTGCGCCGCATATCGCGCCGGATACCCGGCCGCGAGCGCCTGCTGGCCTTTCGGGGTCAGCATGAACGCGCCCTTGGCCGCCATCGCGTAGCCCTCCGCCACGACCGCTTCGAGAGCCACCTGCACCTCGGCTTCGTTGCCTCCGAGCACAGACGCCACCGCCGCACCGCTGCCGAATTTTTTGATGGCCAGGCCATGCATTGCGTCGAATCGATCCATCCTCAACTCCCCTTGCGTTCGCGGGCGACGATCGCATCGCGAACGCTGCGCCGCAGAATCTTGCCTGCCGTGCTCTTGGGCAGGGTGTCCCATACCTCGATCGCCTTCGGCCGCTTGTAGCCCGCCAGGCCGAGCGAGCTGGCCCGCAGCACCGCATCGGGATCGACCCCGGGCCGGGTGCTGATGACGGCGTGGATGCGATCACCCCACTTCTCGTCGGGCAGACCGACGACCGCGGCCTCGACCACGCCCTCGACCGCCAGCAGCGCATCCTCGACTTCACGCGGATAGACGTTGTAACCACCGCTGATCAGCATGTCGTTCTTGCGATCGACGATGGTGAAAAAACCATCGACATCGACGGTGCCCACATCGCCGGTATGCAACCAGCCATTGCGCATCACCTTGGCGGTCTCTTCCGGCCGCTCCCAATAGTGCGACATCAGTTGCAG
>JAYTTO010000148.1:0-1503 GCA_043744975.1 Betaproteobacteria bacterium
TGGAGGGGCAGGCGACCAGTTCGCCCTCGAATTCGGCGGCCAGCGCCGACTCGGCAAAGGCGAAACCGATCACGGCGGCTGCAGCGGCTGCGAATGCAACTTTCATGGGAGACATCCTTTCATTGTGATGGTGAAGACCCCGGTCGATCACCTGGCAGCGCCGGCCGGCGAGGGCGAATATGCCGCATACCGGCATCATTTCGCCTGCATCAAAGTGTACGTTGGCGGGCCTTACCGTTTGGTTACCGATTGGCGGGCAGGCTCGCGCTACACTCCCCCGCTTTCGCATCAGGAGCCGCCGCCGATGTCCGCCGTCATGCCGCCATTTCACCTTGCGTTTCCCGTGACCAGCCTCGATGCCGCGCGGGCCTTCTACGGCGGGCTGCTCGGTTGTCCCGAGGGCCGCAGTTCGGAGGACTGGGTCGACTTCGACTTCCACGGCCACCAGATCGTGGCGCATCTGTCGCCCGAGGCCGGCCATCGCGACACCAACCTGGTCGACGGCGACAACGTGCCGGTAAGGCATTTCGGCCTCGTGCTGGAGATGGGCTAATGGCATGAACTGGCCGGGCGCCTGAAGGCGGCGGGAACCACGTTCGTGATCGAGCCGCACATCCGGTTCAAGGGTCGACCGGGCGAACAGGCCACCATGTTCCTGCTCGATCCGTGCGGCAACGCCCTGGAGTTCAAGGCGTTCGAGGATCCGGGACGGCTGTTCGCCCGATAGCGGACCACGTTTATCGGTCGGCCGCCCGAAGGGAGGCCGGGTACCGCCATCAAGCGAAGGAACTCAGCGCGCGCCCGGCCGCCCCGAAGCGCGCTGGCCCCCATTGGGGGGTGCTACTCGGCGATGCCTATGACCCGCATGAGGTCATCCAGGAATTTGGCGAGCATCCCGGTCATCAGCGCGAAGTCGGCCTCGAAGCGCTCGTCGTCGCTCGCGCCGTCGGTCTCGTTCTCGGCCGTGGCCACCTCGAGAAACGCCACGCGCTTGACCTCCATCTGTCCGGTGAGGACGAACGAGATGCGGTCCTGCCAGGTCATCGCCAGCCGCGTGGGTACCTTGCCGTTGCGGATGTGGTTGACGATCTCGGCGGTGTCCGTGAGCGGGTGGTGCAGGTAGCGCACCGTCGCCTTCTCGTCCAGGGTGGACTGCAGTTCGCACTCGCGGTCGATGCTAAAGCCGGGCGGCGCTTCGCGGGCAATCAGCCATTCCGTCATCGCCGCGGTGGCCGACCGCTCGGTCTTGAGCGGAATGACGATGACCTCGTCGAGCGACTTGCGCAGCACCTCCATGAACGACTCGACCGTCTTGGGGCTGCCGGCGTCGACGATGAACCAGTGGTTGACCGGATCGATCCACGCGAACGTGGTGGTGTAGCGGCTGAATGCGCGCGGCAGCAGTTCGTCGGTGATCTCGTCCTTCAGTTCGCGCAGGCGCTTGCGGCCCGGCTTCACGCCCATGCGTTTCTCGATATCGGCAGCACGCTCCTCCACGGCCTG
>JAYTTO010000149.1:0-7250 GCA_043744975.1 Betaproteobacteria bacterium
TCAGCCGAGGATCAGGCGATCACCGACTCCCTTGCCGCTGCGGTGCTGGCCGGCGAGGTCTGACGCACCGGCCGAATCGGGCGACCGCCCGCCGCCGCCGATCCGGTCGGTGATGCGAACGGCTCAGTGCAGGTTGGAACCGGCAGTCTCTGCCGGCGCCGGGGCTTCCTTCGGTTCCGCCGCCGGCGTGGCGCTGCCCGCGAGACGCTCGACCATCAACTGCAGATTGCGCATCGAGTGCAGGTGCAGGTAGAGCAGGTCGAGCTCGTCGGTCTTCGCCAGCTCGGCCAGCGTGTCGCCGGGTAGCGCCTTCAGGCGATCGCGGTTAACGGCCTGGAAGCCGCTGAGTGAAAGCTTTTCGCCGCCCGGCGTGGTGATCTGCGCCTGCATGGGGTCAAGCAGCCCGAGTGTCTTCAACTTCTGGCAGAACAGGCGGGTTCGCTCGAACTGGGCCTGGTACTCCTGCAGGAACGCGAGGACGTTCTGCACGTAGGCGGTGGGCTTGCCTTCGGCATCGAACAGCGCCGCCCCGCGATTCTCGCGGTTGAAACCCTTGAAGGCCTCGTCGATGCAGAGCGTGAACGTGTTGCCGTCGTCGCTGCGCGAGAACACGAACGGATAGCGGCGGGCGAATGCCGGCACGTACTTGCCGGTCCACGCATCGCTGTCGGTCACGAACAGATTCTGTCCGTTGCGCAGCCCGAGGATCACCGCCGGCATGACGCCCTCGTCGTCGCCGGCGAAGATGATGCTGTACTCGGAGGCGGCATTGGGAAACTCCACCGCCATCAGCGGCAGCGAATTGACGTGCCTGGCGAATGCGTAGCTGCCCCCCACCTCGACGAAATACCCGCCGTGGCGGGCCTGCGAGACCGGGACGGCGCTTTCGTAGATCAGTTGCTGCGTGCTCATGGAGATTTCCCTTCTGTTTCGATGGTTGGCCGCGGTGGCCCGGGATGTCACCGGCTGACGTGACAAGGGCCTGCAATGCTGCAAGCCCTTGTGTCCTCGTTTGTTTGGCGCGCCCGGCAGGATTCGAACCCACGACCCCCTGGTTCGTAGCCAGGTACTCTATCCAACTGAGCTACGGGCGCTTCGGTGATGCACTTGCTGTCTGGCGGAGACGCAGGGATTCGAACCCTGGATGCAGGTTTTGCCCGCATACTCCCTTAGCAGGGGAGCACCTTCGGCCGCTCGGTCACGTCTCCAGAAGCCTCCCAAGTGTAGTGGCCGCGGCCCCGGCGGTCAAACCGGCTGGTTCCCGCCATCCGCCGCGGACACCACGGCGAGGCCGCATTCCGGGGTTCAGCCACCCGCCTGGTCGAGGCCGAACTCCTTGTGCAGCACCCGCACCGCGAGCTCCAGGTATTTCTCGTCGACCACGACCGAGATCTTGATTTCCGAGGTCGAGATCATCTGGATGTTGATGCCCTCCTCCGCCAGGCACCGGAACATCTTGCTGGCGATGCCCACGTGCGAGCGCATGCCGACGCCGACCATCGACACCTTGCAGATGCGGTTGTCGCCGACGATGGCCCGGCCACCGACATGGGCACGGACCGTCTCGACGATACCCATCGCCCGCTGGTAGTCGCCGCGCGGCACCGTGAACGAGAAGTCGGTGGTGCCCTCGATCGACGCGTTCTGGATGATCATGTCGACGTCGATGTTGGCGTCGCCCACGGGGCCGAGAATGGCGTAGGCGATGCCGGGACGATCGGGCACGCCGGTCACCGTCAACTTCGCCTCGTCGCGGGCGAAGGCAATACCGCTGATAAGTGCCTGTTCCATCTTTTCGTCTTCCTCGAATGTGATCAGGGTGCCGGACAGCGACTCTTCCGCGAGCGCCAGCTCCGGATCGGTGAGGCTGGAAAGAACCCGCAGCCGCACCTTGTACTTGCCCGCGAACTCCACCGACCGGATCTGCAGTACCTTCGAACCGAGACTCGCCAGCTCAAGCATCTCCTCGAACGTGACCGTGCGCAGGCGCCGCGCCTCGGGCACGATCCGGGGATCAGTGGTGTAGACGCCGTCGACGTCGGTGTAGATCTGACACTCGTCGGCACCGAGCGCCGCGGCAAGTGCAACCCCGGTGGTGTCCGAACCGCCGCGACCGAGCGTGGTGATGTTGCCGGCCGCGTCCACCCCCTGGAAACCAGCCACGACCGGCACCACCCCGGCATCGAGGTCCGCGCGCAAGCGGGCTGCGTCGATCTTGAGGATTCTCGCCTTGCTGAATGCACTGTCGGTCAGAACGCGCACCTGGGCGCCAGTGTAGGACCGTGCAGGAATGTCGAAGCCGCGCAGGGCCATCGCCAGCAGGCTTATCGTGACCTGCTCACCGGTGCTGGCGATCACATCGAGTTCACGCGGGTCGGGATCGGGATCGATCTGACGCGCCAGGGAGATCAGGCGATTGGTCTCGCCGCTCATCGCGGAGACCACGACCACCACGTCGTGACCGCCGCGCCGCCACTTGGCGACGCGTTGCGCCACCGCGCGGATGCGCTCGGGCGATCCGACCGACGTGCCGCCGTACTTCTGAACGATCAGTGCCATGCCGTTGCGGGGCCCCGTGCCTGGAAAAAGGCGGCAAGTCTACCGGACCCCGGGAGCCAAGGCACCCCGGTCAGTGCCGCGCATCGGGCGCCGACGCGCGGCCCGGGGTGGCGGGTTGGCACACCTCTCGCTAAGAAGCCGGTTGCGACGCGCAGACAATCATCCGACAGCCAGATCTGATCGGGCGGGTCCGGAGGCCGGTAGTTGTCGGCGCGTCGCGCCCCAATTCTGCACCTGTGAGACGGTGGAATCCATCGGATCTCCGCCGCGGAGTCAGAGTCTCTCCTACGGCCCCGGCACGCGTCACGACTGCCCCTTGCAGTGGGTTCGCAGAGGCGCCAATGACGCGCGCCCTTCATCGCGGCCCGCCGCATCCTCCCACGATCTTCGGCGTGCCGCTCCGGCACCATCGACGCATCGCGCGCCGCCGGGAATCCGTTGCCATGAAGCCTCACTTTTCCATCGCCATCGCCGGGTCGCTGACGTTTTTCGGCGCGGGCGCCCAGGCCCGGCAGATCAATCTGAAACTCGTCGAAGCCCTAAAGTCGGCGCGCGGTGCTGCCGATCGCGCGCGCGTTGCCGCCGCTGCCGCACGCCTCACCGAAGACGTGCATCGCGTCACAGCAGGCGCGTCACGTCGATGCCGCAGCGCGCGCCAAGCTGACGCTGGCGGGCGGCGATCGGTAACAAGGCCAGTTCAAGAACGTTAGGCTTCAGTGGGCGGCGGCCTTCAGGACCGAGACGGTCGCGGGGTGCTTGCCGTCGATCGCGATATCGAGTGCGGTCTTGCCGCGGTCGTCGCGGGCCGTCGCATCGGCGCCATGATCGAGCAGGAGCCGGACCGTCTCCGTGTTGCCATAGCCTGCGGCCCACATCAACGCCGTCAGATCGTGCTCGTAGCGGGCATCTACCGACAAACCACGTCCGATCAGAAGCACCACGACATCGGTGTGTCCCGCCCCGGCCGCGTACACCATGGCCGTCTTGCGCAACTGGTCCTTCGCCGCGGGAGCCGCGCCGGCATCGAGCAGCAATGCCGCGATCCCGGCATGACCGCCGAAGGCCGCCGCCATCAGCGGCGTGGTGCCGTTCACCGCGGCAAGATCGACGCTGGCCCCGCGCCCGATCAATTCGCCGGACATGATCGCGTCGCCATTCTTCGTGAACAACATCAGCGCGGTCTCGCCGTTGCGGTTGCGCGAATCGATCGCCGCGCCGCGGTCGAGTAGTGCCCGCACGCGCTCCGCATCGCCTCGCTTCGCCACCGTGAGCAATTGCGCGTTCAGGTTGTAGCGGTCGGCGTCGAAATCCGCGCTGCCCATGTTGTTCCGGGCGCTGGAAACCGTCGTGCCGAAGACGCTGCAAACCAGCAGTGCCGCGATCGCAACGACTTGCATGAACCGGGAGTACATGGACAAATAATTCAATGTTGTCATGGGATTGTGCGGGTCCGGATTGTTGACTATAGTCCGGCCGCCCGCAATTCGGTTCCATATGCATCGAGGCACATATAATGGGGAGCCCTACGGCTTGCATCCTGCCGGCGGAGCGTGGTTGGCGTGGGCCTGGTCCCGCCACCAACGCGGCCCTTCGATAACCACTGAGAGGAGTCAGCATGCAACTCAAGTCCCGAGTCACAGCCCTCGCGGCCGCGCTAACCCTGGCCGGTCTTTGCTCCGCGGCATTCGCCGGCGAAGAGATTTCCGGTCAGTCGACGGTCTCCGGCAAGCCGATGTCGAAGAACCTCGTCACCGTAACGCAGGATCTCCTGAACAAGTCGCCGACCGACAGCAATCACTGGCTGCATTCCAACGGCAGTTACGCGCAGACCCGCTTCTATCCGGCCAAGCAGATCAACACGAGCAACGTCGCCAAACTGCGGCCGGCCTTCATCTTCCAGACCGCCGTGACCGAATCGATGGAGACTGCGCCGCTGGTGGTCAACGGTGTCATGTTCCTCACCACCTCCTACAACCACGTGTACGCGATCGACGCCGTCACGGGTGAAGAGTTCTGGCACTACAAGCACAAGCTCGGTCCGGTCACCACCTACTGCTGCGGCCCGAACAATCGCGGCGTGGCGGCGTACGGCGACCTGCTGTTCATGGGCACCCTCGACGCCAAGCTGGTGGCGCTCGACGCCAAGACCGGCAAGCTCGTCTGGGAGACGGAGATCGCCGATCCCGAGAAGGGTTACAGCGAGACCATGGCCCCGACCGTCGTCGACGGCAAGGTGCTCATCGGCACCAATGGCGGCGAGTACGGCATCCGCGGCTTCGTCAAGGCATTCGACGCCAAGACCGGCAACCTGCTCTGGACGTTCAACACGATTCCCGAGAAGGGCCATGAAGGCGTCTGGGCGACCCACGACGCGACCGGCCGCGACTTGCTGCGCAACATCGGCAAGGAGAAGGAACTGCTCGCCAAGAACGGCAGCGACTTCTACCAGACCCTGGGCGGCGGTGTGTGGATGACCCCGGCAGTCGATCTCGCCAGCCGCACGGTGTATTTCACGGTCGGTAACCCCTCGCCCGATCTGTACGGCGACATCCGCCCGGGCGACAACCTGTTCACCGATTCCATCGTCGCGATCGATCTCGACAGCGGGGCCTACAAGAGCCACTTCCAGTACGTGGCTCATGACGTCTGGGACCTCGATGCCGTCTCCCCGCCCGTGATCACCGAAGCCAGGGGCAAGGACGGCAAGATGCAGAAGGTCGTCATTCATGGCGGCAAGACCGGCCACGTCTACGTCCACGACGCCAAGACGCTCGAGCTGATCCGCTTCTCGGACGCGATGATCCCGCAGGAGAACATGTGGGTCCTGCCGACCGCCAACGGTGCGCGGATGCTGCCGGGCGCCAACGGTGGCGTCGAATGGAGCCCGCTCGCCGTCAATCCGAAGCTGCACATGTCGTACGCGGCCAATCTGCATCAGCCGATGACCTACCACGTCGAGGAAGCCGGCTATCCCGGCGGCGACAAGCTCTGGCTCGGCGGCGCCTTCAAGGTGATCGGCGCCGAGAAGCAGTGGGGCCGTCTGGCTGCCGTCAACCTCGACACCGGCAAGCTCGCCTGGAAGGCCGACACCGACCAGCCGCTCATGGGTGGTGCGCTCGCGACCGGCGGCGACCTGGTGTTCACCGGTGAAGGCAACGGCTCGTTCAATGCCTACGACGCCAAGACCGGCAAGAAGCTCTGGTCGTTCAACGTCGGCGCCGGCGCCAACAGCCCGCCCATCTCGTACTCGGTCGGCGGCAAGCAGTACATCGGCGTTGCAGCCGGCGGCAACACGCAGCTCGACTTCAAGCGCGGCAACAGCTACGTCGTCTTCGCGCTGCCCTGAGCATCGTTTGTCGACCCTGCAGGTCAGAGAAGGGCTGCCTGCGGGCAGCCCTTCTTCTTGCAACGATCACCGGGATCGAACCATGAAACACATCCTCGCTGCATTGCTCGCCTCCACCCTGCTATTGCCCACCATCGTCAGGGCCGGCGCCGATGACGGCAAGGCCATCGCGGCCGAGGTCTGTGCCGCGTGCCACGGCGCCGACGGCAATTCTGTCGCGCCGATATTTCCGAATCTCGCCGGCCAGACCGCGCGGTACATCTACCTGCAGCTCAAGGACTTCAAGGAAGGCCGCCGCAAGAACGAGCTGATGTCGCCGCAGGTCGCCAACCTGTCCAAGCAGCAGATGAACGACCTCGGCATGTGGTACGCCTCGCAGAAGGCGAAGCCGACCGGCTTCCAGGCCGACGGCGCCAAGGTTATCGAGGGCAAGAAGGTCGCCGATGCCGCCCTCTGCCCCATGTGCCACCTGGGCGGGTTTTCCGGGCAGAACGAAGTGCCGCGCGTCGCCGGACAGCACTACGACTACATCCTCAAGCAGTTGATGGACTTCAAGAACAAGCGCCGCACCAACGACGCCGGCAACATGCTAAGCGTGGTGCGCACGATCTCCGACGAGGATCTTGAGCGCCTGGCGCAGTACGCCGCCAGTCTCGACTGAGGGTGCGTGCGCCTGGAGCAGCGCCCCCGGGCAAATCGATGGATACCATCGAACAGTGCAATGCATGCAGTCGCATGCACATCGAATACTCTATGGCCGCGGCGGCGCGGCAAACGTCCCTGGCGCCGCATCTACTCATCCTGGAGATCCCGACATGAAGCCTTTGCTTTCCCTGGCCGTACTGGCGCTGGTCGCCGTCCTCGGCGGCCCGGCGCCCGCCGCACTGGCGCGCGAACAGGTCGCCACCCAATCGAGGCAGAGCCAGGCGGAGACGACGCCCCAGGCGGCTCTCGACCTGCTCAAGGCCGGCAACGAGCGCTTCGCCGATGGGCGGTCGCTGCAGCGGGACTACCTCGCGCAGGTGCGCATCACCGCGACCGGGCAGTTTCCGTTTGCGACCGTGCTCGCCTGCATCGATTCCCGGTCGGCACCGGAACTCGTGTTCGACCAAGGCATCGGCGACCTTTTTTCGCCCCGGATCGCCGGCAATTTCGTCAACGACGATATCCTGGGCAGCATGGAGTTCGCGGCGAAGCTTGCGGGGTCGAAGCTGATCGTGGTGCTGGGCCATACGCAATGCGGCGCGATCAAGGGCGCCTGCGACGATGCCGCTCTCGGCAATCTCACGCAGATGCTGGCGAAGTTGAAACCCGCGGTCGACGGCGTGACGGATGACGGCACCGC
>JAYTTO010000150.1:0-5516 GCA_043744975.1 Betaproteobacteria bacterium
ACCACGCCGCTCAACCCGGGTGATCCCGGCTACATCGCACTCGACGGCAAGCAGATTCTGGCCAACTCGGGGCTGTCGGCCACGCTCATCAAGACCATCGAGCCGGGCACGCCGTATTCGAACACCTACACGCTGGCTATTCGCAGCACCGAGAACCGCGCGGAGGCGATCGGGGGCGACCAGCGGCGGGACCGCAACGATGCCGACATCGGCGAACTGGTCGGTCATGGGTTGGCACTGGCCCAACTCGATGCGCTCGACAAGTACTACACGTGGCTGAAAAGCACCGGGCTGCTGCCGGCCGACGCGACGCTGAACGTGTCCGGTTATTCGCTGGGCGGCCACCTCGCCACCGCGTTCACGGAATTGCATCCGGAGGTGGCGCATACGTTCACCTTCAATGGCGCGGGCCGGGGCGCCTGGGATCCCCAGCGCGGCAGCCTGGCGGACATCCTCGCGTTCTATCGGGCCGCGTTCGCGGACCCGAGAATTGCGGCGGTGTACGTGATGCTGCCGGAAACCTGGACCGGCTCCATCCTGTTCAGCACCGTGGAGGCCGCGTTCAAGGCGGCAGCGATTCTCGCGGACACGAATGCCCCGCCCGGCCACGTCAGCATCTATTCGGATCCCCGAGAGTTCCTGGCGGTCGAGGCGACCGCGCGCCGCTTTGGGTTCACGTCGGTCCTGTCGCTCGCGCTCAATCCGTTTGCCGCCGCCACTTCGCCGCAGACCGCCCTTCCCGCGGACGTCGAAGCGCGGATCACCCAGATCGCAGGCTTGGCCGATCACAATGATTTCCAGGGAGTGTCGACCGCGGGCGTCCACGCGCCGACGCGCAACGTGTTCATCGAGGATCAGCCCGATCTGGAAGTCGCCGCCCTGCAGCGGGACGGCATTTCCGGATTCGAGTGGGCCACCACGCACAGCATCACGCTGATCGGCGACTCGCTGGCGCTGACCCGCCTGGTGCAGCAGGTCGATCCGGGGTTGAGCACCGGGACGGTCACCCGATTCATGTCGGCGGCGTCGAACCTCACCGGGTCGGGCATCACTGTCCTCGCGGCGCGCGCCGATACCAACTCGCTCGAACGCGTCGTCGAGCATCTCGGCAGTGCGCTGGGCGCTGCTCTGCAACCCATGCATCCGCTCGACGGCACCGGCGGCTTCGGCGATCTCAACGAGCGCAACAAGTTCTTCGACAACCTGGCCGCCATCAAGGCACGCAGCGAGCAGATCGTCGCCGCGGGCGGTGCGCCGGTCACGCTCGTGAATCTCGTCGACCTGCCGCTCGACGCAATCCGCGCCAAGGCGCAGCAGGACGACAACGAGGGCCTGGCGTATCGCTGGGCCGTGATGGACCAGAGCCCGTTCGCGGTGCTCGGGGTCGATCACCGGGCGCTGCACGATGCTGCGGGCGAGCTGGACTTCTGGGACGCCGACACCCGCGCCGGGCAGCTCACGCCGCGGCTGTGGGGGGATCGGCTCGCGTTCTACGGCTGGGCCCGCATTGCCAATCTGCAGGACAGCGCTGTGCTCTACAGCGATCAGTTTCCGCAGGGCGCGCGATTCATCGACCATCCGGCCGGTTACCGGCTCGACGTGTTCGCGCCGAACGACGATCCCGACATCGTGCCAGCGCTCGCAGCGACCTTCCAGTTCGGCGGCACCGCGGCCGAGTCGATCGCGGGTGACGATCTGGGCGACCGTCTGTTCGGACTCGCCGGCACCGATCTGCTCGCCGGCGGTCTCGGCAGCAATGTGCTCGAAGGCGGCACGGGCATGGATGTCTACACCCACAAGGTGCACGTCGGCCTGCTCTCGAACGACGCGAGCACCGATCGCATCCTCGACAGCGATGGCGCGGGCGTGATCCGGGTCGAGCGGTCGGCATTCCTGGGGAAGTCGTCGATGCTGGTTCCCGCCGGGCTGATGCTGCGGTCGAACGACGGCGGCTGGACCAGCGCCGATGGCCGCTTCGACTTGCAACTGCAGACCGCGGACGGGGTGCCGACGCTGCTGATGCAGCTCGACCACGTAGCCGAATCGCCGGTGCTGATCGAGCATTTCCGCAATGGGGATTTCGGCATCTACCTCGATCAACCGAGGGCAGTGCCGCCGACCCTGCAGACCATCCTGGGCGACCGGGTGCCGATCGATTTCGATCTGCGCACCGCGGGTGTGCAGATGCGGTTCGACGAGTTCGGGCGGGCTTTTACGAGCGACCAGCACGGCGCCGCCACCGACGATCTGCTGTTCGGGCGCTTCGGCATCGAGGCGCCGCCCGACGGCACGCCTCCCGCCTTGCTCGCCGCGCAGGCGGGCGAGCTCATCGAAGGTCTCGACGGCAACGATCTGATCATCGCCGATCCGATCAGCAAGCGGCTGCCGCTGGCGGGCCCGCTGGCAGAGGAAGTGTCCGGTACCGACCGGCCCCACAACGATCGCGACTGGATCGTCGGCGGGGGAGGCAGCGACCTCGTCTATGCCGGCGGCGGCGACGACCTGGTCGAAGGCGGTGGCCCCGGCGTGACGCCGTCGCCGCAAGACTCGGACGCCGTCTATGGCGGCGATGGCAACGACGAGATCTACGCCGATACCCGACCGGCGTCGCTGGCAGTGGCGTTCGCGGCGGGCGCCGCCGACGCGGGCAACCTTCGGGGCGATTTCCTGTCGGGCGGCGCCGGGCGCGACCAGATCGTCGGCGGGGCCTGGGCCGATGTGGTCCTGGGCGGCGGCGATGACGACCTGCTGATCGGCGGCGCGGGCAACGATGTGATGTGGGGCGACGCCGGCTTCGCCGCGGCGACTCGCGACTGGTCGGTGCGGCGCTCGTCCGAGAACGTCGGCGGCATCCTCAACTTCAGCGCCGTGCTCGACGGCGTCGAGCTGCGTGACGTCTCCGCTCCCGGGCGCGATGGCATGTTCGGCGGCAGCGGCAACGACTGGCTGTTCGGTGGGGCCGGCAACGACATGCTCGACGGTGGCGCCGACGACGACGTGCTCTTCGGCGGTGGCGGTCAGGACATCCTGATCGGTGGCGACGGCAACGATGTATTGACGGGCGACCGATCGGAAGGCGCGATGCCGGCCGATGCCGGCGCCGACTATCTCGACGGCGGCGCCGGCAACGACACGATCTTCGGTGACGTCGGCGACGACGTCATCTCGGGTGGCCCCGGCACCGATGTGCTGCTCGGGGGCGCCGGCAGGGACGTCTACCTGTTCGAACGCGGCGACGGCGAGGACTTCATCGACGATGTCGCGGTTGGCGATGGCAGCGATGGCAGCGTGCTGGTGCTCGGTGCGGGTTTCTCGGCCGACGGTATCCGGTTCAGCCGCGGCAGCCTGCTGGTGGAGTTGCCCGGACCGGATGGAGCAGGCGCGGGCGACCGGGTCCACTTCATGAACTTCATGCCGTCGTCGCCGCGCGATCGGCCGGCGCTGGCCGAGATCCGCTTTGCCGACGGCACCCGTCTCTCCTACGACCAGATCCTGGCCCGCGGTTTCGACATCGATGGCACCGCGGGCGATGACAACGGCCTCGGCGCGCCGCGGTTGATCGGCACGGCGGTATCCGATCGCATTCGCGGCTTCGATGGCGACGATGTAATTTTCGCCGACGACGGCGCCGACTTGCTCGACGGCGGTCGCGGCGACGACGTGCTGTATGGCGATGGCGGCGACGATACGTTGATCGGTGGTGATGGTGCCGATGCGTTGTTCGGCGGTGCGGGCAATGATCGCTTCGTTGTCGATGCGGACGACCAGGTGACCGACGACGAAGGCGTCAACACCTATGCCTTCGCCGCCGGTATCGCCCCCGGCGATGTCTCGATGCGCCGCGAATCCGTTGCCGGACGGACCTCCTACACCGTCTACGTCCACGACCGGCCGTTGACCTCGGTCGAGGTCGGCAAGGTGGCGGCGTTCGGCTCCTTCGAGTTTGCCGGCGGGCAGACCTTGTCCGTGGCCGATCTGCTGGTCGCCGCCCCGGATGTCGCGCTGACGCTGTTCGGCAGCGATGCCGCGGAACGGATCCTGGGCAAGGGTGGCGCCGATTTCCTGCAAGGCTTCGGTGGCGACGACACGCTGATCGGCGGCGCGGGCAACGACTCCATCGGCGGCGGTGACGGCAACGATGTCGTGAGCGGCGGGCAGGGCGATGACGCCCTCGACGGCGGCAGCGGCGCGGATGTCTACGCCTTCGATGCCGGCGACGGTCACGACGAGATCGAGGTGAATGGCTTGCTCTCGACCAGCGTCGGCATCATCCGGTTCGGTCCCGGTGTCGATCGCGCGGCGACCGGCATCGGGCGCGAGACCGGCGGCGCGTTGGCTATCTCGTACGGCAACGGTGACACGATCCGGGTGCCGCGGTTCTATTGGGACGCGGGCGGCGGCATTGCGCAGATCGAGTGGGCCGACGGCAGCAGCGTCGACCAGGCCACGCTGCTGGCAATGCCCAGCCCCGACATCGTCGGCACCGCCGTCGCGGACACCCTGTCGGGCGGGCCGTTTGCCGAGCGCGTCTTCGGCAACGCTGGCAACGACAGGCTCTTCGGGCTCGAAGGCGACGACACGGTCGATGGCGGCGCTGGCAACGACCTGGTCGATGGCGGCCGCGGCAACGATCTGCTCATGGGTGGCCCCGGCAACGATTCCTACCGGCTCGAGGCCGGCAGTGGGCGCGACGTTGTCATTGAAGCGGGCGGTGAAGGGCCGAACACGATCGTGCTCGGCGCCGGCCTCGTGGCGCAGGATCTATCGGTGGTCCGGCGGGGCGCGGATCTCGAGGTCGGGATCGTGGGCCGGGGCGATTCGCTGCTGCTGCGCGATGCGGCGGCGAATGCCGGTGACTGGCGGATCGCTGCCGGCAATGCCGCAACATCGACCCTGGGCGAGCGCCTCGATGAACAGGCGGCGACCGATGCGTCATCGATGCCGGCCGCCCGCGACGCCGCCTGGCGGGCGGTACACGCGGCCTGGGCCGCCGACCTGGCGCGGCGGGGCCTGGAACTGCAGGCGGACGACCGCTGGTCAGGCACCAGCACGTCACGGGTCACCGTCACGCTCGTGCGCACCAACGATACGATCCAGCGCGCCTTTGAACACCTCGACGGCACCGTCGATGGCGGCAGCGGCATCGGCATCGTGCCGCGTCCCGACGACTGGTCGATCGAACGTCGCACCGCGGCGACCCCGAAGATCTACCGCATCACCGGCTCGATCGGGCGCGAGCTCATCGAGACCGATGCCGCCGCGACGACGCGTGCGCCAGCCGGGACCGAGACCACCGAAACCACGTCGTATCGCAACGTCGCGATGCAGTGGACTGTCCAGTGGGACGGCACGCGGGTCACGCGCAACACCACGCGATCGCCGTATCTTGCGTTCGAGGCCACGGGCGATGGGGCCGGCTCGTCCAACACCGGCGGACTGCACCCGGTGTTCAAGGGCTGGTTCTTGACCACCGACGTGCATCGCGAAGCGACCGGCGTCGCCACCGGCACCATCGG
>JAYTTO010000151.1:0-3035 GCA_043744975.1 Betaproteobacteria bacterium
TGGCTAGACCGGAACAGGAGTTCGAAGGCGAACAAGTTCTCGCGGCTGTCGAGGATCGGCTGGCGCCCGAGATAGATCTCGTTCGAATGGCCCGTTTTCGGGGTCTGATTCGGCATTGCTCGGTGAATCCGTCCGTTTCTTGTCGGTGCTGCCGCTAGGCAGTCGTATCCGGTCGCCAGGAATGCCGGTATCCGCGCCGACACTCACCTCACGTTATGCCCTGCCATATTGCCACAGGAGGTTGGTGGCGATACGTCGTCGCCCCGGCCGGCCCGCTGCCGCGTGGTGTAGTCCTATGGTCTTTTCGGCAGCGAGCCCGGAAAATACAGGCCCTCGATGAACGCCGCGGTGCCACATTGCCGTAGGCGCGCCGATCCAACCGGGAACAGAGCATGACCACACACACCATCGCCGTCATCGCCGGCGACGGCATCGGCCGCGAAGTGATGCCGGAAGGCATCCGCGTGCTCGATGCCGCCGCGCGCCGTTTCGGCATCGACCTCGCCTTCACCCACCTCGACTGGAGTTGCGACAACTACGACCGGCATGGCTGGTGGATGCCGCCGGACTGGCGCGACGTGCTCGGTCCCCACGAGTGCATCTTCTTCGGTGCCACCGGCTGGCCGGCGAAAGTACCCGATCACGTCTCGCTGTGGGATTCGCTGATCAGGTTCCGGCGCGGGTTCGACCAGTACGTGAACCTGCGGCCGGTACGGCTCATGCCGGGCGTGCCCTCGCCGCTGGCCGGACGCAAGGTCGGCGACATCGACTACTACGTGGTGCGCGAGAACACCGAGGGCGAGTACTCATCGGTGGGGGGCCGCCTGTTCGAAGGCACCGACCGGGAAATGGCGATGCAGCAGTCGATCTTCACCCGCAAGGGCACCGACCGCATCATGAAGTTCGCCTTTGATCTGGCCATGCAGCGGGCGCGGCGCAAGGTCACCTCGGCCACCAAGTCAAACGGCATATCGATCACCATGCCCTACTGGGATGAGCGCTTCGCTGCGATGGCAAAGAACTATCCGAAGGTGAAGACGAGTCAGTACCACATCGACGGGCTCACCATCCAGATGGTGCTCAATCCGCAGCGATTCAATGTGATCGTCGCCTCCAACCTGTTCGGCGACATCCTCTCCGATCTCGGCCCCGCCACCGCCGGGACGATCGGCATCGCCCCCTCCGGCAACATCAATCCGGAGCGACTGTTCCCGTCCCTGTTCGAACCGGTCCATGGGTCGGCGCCCGACATCTACGGCCGTCGCATCGCCAATCCGGTGGGCCAGATCTGGTCGGGCGCGATGATGCTGGAGCACCTCGGTTACCCGGAGGCCGCGAAGGCGATCGAGCGGGCGATCGAACAGGTGCTGGCAGACGGTCCACGCACGCCGGACGTTGGTGGCACCGCCCACACAGAAGACATGGGCAAGGCGGTCGCGGAAGCCATCTAGCGCTTCTCTGGCGCGCCGGACGTGGAACAGCCGCCGCACCTGCCGGTGCGGCGGCTTTGTCTTGGGGTCGATCCGTTGGCGACGTTCAGCCGTTGAAGGTGCCGCCCGCCGCAGCGAGCCGCGCCAGCAAGGCCGCGGGCGTCCAGTCGTCGCCATGCTTCGCGTGGAATTCCACCACGCGCGCATGCACCTGATCGAGCCCGGTGAGATCCGCGCACATCATCGGTCCGCCACGGTAGCGTGGGAAGCCGTAGCCGTAGACATAGACGATGTCGACGTCGCTGGCGCGCTGGGCGATGCCTTCCTCGATGATCTTCGCGCCGGTGTTGACCAGTTGGTAGAGGCAGCGCTCGAGGATCTCCTGGTCGCCGATCTCGCGGCGCGTGACGCCCGCGTCCTTCGCGGCCTGCACGATCAGCGCCTCGATCTCGGGATCGGGAATCGGCTTGCGATCGCCGGGCTCGTAGCGGTAGTAGCCGGCACTGGTCTTCTGACCGAAGCGACCACGCTCGCAGATCAGGTCGCCCACCTTCGAATAGCGCTGCTTCGGGTCGCGCGTCGCCGCCTGACGCTTGCGGATCGCCCAGCCGATGTCGAGGCCGGCCAGGTCGCTCACGCGAAACGGTCCCATCGCAAAACCGAACGCTTCCATCACGCGGTCGACCTGCTGCGGCAGCGCGCCCTCCTCGAGCAGCAAACCCGCTTCGCGGAAATAGGCGTGCACCATGCGGTTGCCAACGAAGCCGTCGCACACGCCGACCAGCACGCCGACCTTCTTGATGGTCCGCGCGAGCTTCATGCTGGTGGCAATGACATCGGGGGCGGTCTTCGCGCCGCGGACGATCTCAAGCAGCTTCATCACGTTCGCCGGGCTGAAGAAGTGCAGTCCGATGACATCCTGCGGGCGCTTCGTGACGGCGGCGATCGCGTCGATGTCGAGCGTGGAGGTGTTGGTCGCCAGGATGGCGCCCGGCTTCGCCACGGCGTCGAGCTTGCGGAACACCTCCTGCTTGACGCCCATCTCCTCGAACACCGCCTCGACGATGATGTCGGCGTCCTTCAGTTCGTCGTAGGAGGTGATGCCGGTGAGCAGACCGAGGCGCTGGTCCATCACCTCCTGCGACAAGCGGCCCTTGGCCACCGTGGCTGCGTAATTCTTGCGGATGATGCCGAAACCCTTGTCGATCGCGGCCTGCGACAGCTCCAGGAGCTTGACCGGAATGCCGACATTGACGAAGTTCATCGCGATGCCACCACCCATGGTGCCGGCGCCGAGCACGGCCGCGGTGCGGATCTCGCGCACCGGCGTGCCGTCGGGGACATCCTTGACCTTGCCGGCGGCGCGTTCGGCAAAGAAGACATGGCGCAGCGACTTCGATTCGTTGGTACTCACCAGATGCGTGAATCGTTCGCGCTCGAAATCCAGGCCCTTGGCGAACGGCATCGTGACCGCCGCTTCGACGCAGGCCATGCACTCCAGCGGCGCCGGATAGCCGCGCCAGTCCTTGGCGATACGCTGCCGCGCGGCAGCGAAGAACGCAGCCGGATCGCCTTCCACCGCCGCCACGAGAGAACTGGCACGGC
>JAYTTO010000152.1:0-2031 GCA_043744975.1 Betaproteobacteria bacterium
GCAACGCGGTCGACGCAACTGTAGCAGCCATCGGTTGCCCCCTGTCAGGCGGTGCTCGTGATGACAGATCGACCCTTATTCGCCCGTCGCATCAACCAAACCATCGCTGGCACCGCCAGGACGATCACGAGGCTGCCGAGACCGATCAGGCGAAGCATCCCCGGGATGGCCATCGTGAACGCGAGGAAATCCACGTTGCCCGTTTCCCAGAACACCCACTCGCCGGCCAGCCGCGTCGCGAGGATAGGCGTACCTGTCTCGAGAATCACGATGCCGTTTCCGGTCGCCGGGTTCAGACGTGACGTCGTATTAATGGGCGACTTGCGCCGGTTGCCATCATGACCGACGATGTAGCTGCCCGCGTTGTTGCTGGCGTACAGGCTGGTTCCAAGACCCCAGATGTCTTGCGAAAATTTCGAGCCGTGCGGCCGCCACATCGCAGCGATGGTTCCCGGCGCAAGCACGCCGCGCCCGATCGGCTCGCCGTTCTTGCCTGGTAGATTTGCCTGCACGAAACGCGTCAGGTCGGACACCGATGTGTATAGCGACACCGCTGCGACGGCCGAATAGCGGTAATGCGGCGTCGGTTTGGAGTCGACATCGTAAAACGTCGCGAGTGTCGACCCCTCGCGTGGTGCCCAACTGTAGGAAGAGCGGACCATGCCCAAGGGGCGGAAGACAACCCGCTGCATGAACGCCTCGAACGATTCACCGCTCACTTCTTCGACCAGCAACTGCAGGATTGCATAGCCCCCTCCTGAGTATTTCCACTCAGACCCGGGGTCGGACCCGACCACTATCGCGCCGTTGACGCCGGGGTCCGCATCCGGTCGCCTGAGGGTTTCTTCCAGCGACGGCACAGTCGCGCCTGGCGCGAAGCCGGCGTACCCAAGACCGTCAGTCAGTCCGGCGGTGTGGCTCAACAATCGCCGCACGGTCACCTTGCTGTTGTCAAACCTGCTTGGCGGAAGAGCCCACCGAGTCAGGTACGTGCTCACTGGTGCGTCCAGGTCAAGCTTGCGCTCTTGCACGAGCGCCATCACACCCCAAGCGGTGATCCACTTGCTGAGAGAAGCCGTCTGGAACACCGTATTCTCGTCCACCGAGTCGCCGACGGAGACAGCGTGGACACCGTGGACTGCGCCATTGTCGAGAATGGCGAACACCGCGTTGCCTCTGTTGCTGGAGTCGACGAACGTGACCGCAGCCTTCACGAATCCCGCCGTGTCGCCGCGCGGCGCGAGTGTCTGCTTCCACCACCCTTCAGAGGTTCCAAAGAAGACAACGATCGCCCACAGCACGACCAGTGCAAGTGTTGCCGAGCCGACGCGAAACACCGACTTCACTGAATCCTCCGACGCGTTGTGTTTTACCAGGCAGAGCTGACGCACGTGTTACGCATATTGCCGGACCAAAGTGTCAACGATGTTCCCGATCATTCAGTCCACGCGCAACTGGCCGGCGCGCCCGATGTGTGTCCAGGGTCAGCTACGCATGGTCGCCAGTTGTATCGATGACATCCAAGCCGCGCAGTCCAAGAAAAGGCGCGCCGGTCAGCAGTTGCCTGTCATTCGGGAAAAGCTCGGCAAGTCCCGATTCTGCAGCGGTGACAACGTGTTTGGCGATCGGGTGACCACGCCTCACTATGCGCTCGCCCCGCTGAGCAAGCAGGGGTTCAGCCAATCCGAGATGGCCCGGACGCTGGGCCGCCGGCCTGACACGGCAGCCCGTGGCCCGCTAACTTCGCCGCAGAACTTCCAGAGACGAACTTCACGTCGCGCGGCACCGCGCGGGAGACGCCGCAGTGACTGCACGCGCGCACGAAATGGGCGCCGGTCCTATTCTCAACGCCTATCCCGACAGCATCGGGGGCCATCTGGGCGACATCGTCACGTTCCTGCGCCGCCCTGAACTCGCGGGCGTGTTCGAGTCGTTCTACATCCTGCCCAGCCTCTATCACACCGATCTCGATCGCGGCTTCTCGGTGATCGACTACGGCCTGAATCGGCAACTCGCCACGCAGGACGATCT
>JAYTTO010000153.1:0-5963 GCA_043744975.1 Betaproteobacteria bacterium
CGGTGCTGAAGCGGCTGTGGCCTTCCACCAGCAGGACGTCGGCGGGCTGCAGACACGCCGCCAACTGGCGGAGGTCCGGTGCGATCGAAGTGCCGTGCACGGGCCGGCTTTGCGCCAGGTAGCCCGCAAGACGGTTGCCGATCCAGGAAGCAGCGGGGTTCATGCAGGGCTCATGATGGTCTCCGGATCATACGGCTGCCGGGCCTGCGGCGGATGCGTCGATGTCGCCACAGGCAGAAGCGCGCGGCGTGCCAGGGGGCCTGAGGCAGAGGCAATGCCTCGCAGCATCGGTGTTTCCGTTCCCGGTCGGGGCGACATGACCGGGTCCGTCGCGCCGGATCGGCTATTGTCCGGTCCGTTTGGCCTTGGAACGGAACCAGCAATGGGCCAGCAGCGACCAGCCACCGCCCGCCCCCAGGAAGGCCCGGATGCGTGGCGACGCCAGGTTCGGCCGCATGTGGTGCGAAATCGTCGCATCGATCGTGAACGCGAAGCAGATGACGGTGGCGCCAGGGGCGAGCCTGGCGCTGCGCGCGGAATCAGGACTCATCGGTCACTCCCGGCGAAACGTCGACGGGACTGTCGATGGCGGCAAGCTCCTGCGACGACGTCAGGCCAGCGTCGACAGCGCCGAATAGAGTTCCGCGAGCGACTGCACCGCGAAGTCGACGGAGACCGTCGGTGACCTTTCTCCCGTGTTCGGTCCGAACTCGTCCGCCCGCACCACGTGCGCGGTGCGCAGGCCGACCGCCCCGGCGGCCTTCAGATCGCCGCTGTGCGCGGCGACCATCATGCATTGGGACGGCGCGAGATTGAAGGCTTCCGCGGCCGCCAGGTAGACCTTGGGTTTCGGCTTGTAGTCGCCGGCGATCTCGGCGCCGAGGATCGCGTCCCAATGGAAGTCGTTGCGGCGGGCGAGGTCGGCCATCAGCGCGATGTTGCCGTTGGAGCAGGGCGCGAGCAGCGCCTCGTCGCGCAGGAGTTCGAGTCCCGACGGCACGTCTTCCCAGGCGTCGAGCCGGTGCCAGGCGAGATTGAGTTCCCTGAGCGTGGCCTCGTCGAGCTGCTGCAGGCCGAAGCGCGGGCGGATGCGGTCGAGCATCCAGCGGTGCACCACGTCCAGCTTCGAGAACGGCTTGCGGCCG
The DNA here is from genome assembly GCA_043744975.1 of Betaproteobacteria bacterium. Lineage (GTDB taxonomy): Bacteria > Pseudomonadota > Gammaproteobacteria > Burkholderiales. The sequence goes on from JAYTTO010000153.1 coordinate 1,146, forward strand.
CTGCGGATCTCCTCCATGGCCGGCTGGTACTCCGCGCGCCAGGCGTCGGCGAAGGCAATCCAGTCGAGTTGGTGGCCCAGCGGCTCCAGCATATCGCGCGACTCGCGCGCGACGCTGGTGCGCCAATCGACCAGCGTGCCGAACACGTCGAAGAACAGCGCCTTGACGGGGCCGGCGTGTTTCCCGGTGCCGGTCTGCGCCAACGCGCTGACGGGAAGAGCCATGCCACCGTTGAAAGCTGCACCCGCGATCACGAGGGATGAGATGCCGCGCAGCACGCGCCGCCGATTGTCGAATGTCATGTGGAGTTCCTCTGTTGTTGGTCTCTCGTGCCAGCTCAATGGTCTCGAGCGCTGGCGAGTCCGCATTGCGGACCGTCCTTGTTGGGGCCTGCTTGATCGGCTCGAAGGAATTTTAGCGCCTTTGAAGCGCATGTGCCGCGTTGCCGGGCAGAACGACGGACACGCCGCTTGTTACGGCTCCAGGTGCCGCGCATCCAGCAGAAAGCCATGAATCGAAACCGGCGGCTATTGCTGCGTCACTCGAGGTTTCGCATAGGTGATCCGGTAGATTGCGCCGACGAGATCGTCCGCGACCAGCATCGAGCCATCGTCGAGTACGGCGACGTCCGTGGGGCGGCCCAGATAGGCATTGGTGCCGACATTCCAGCCGTCGGCGAACGGCTGGGGTTGTCCCGCCGGCTTGCCGTCCTTCACCGGCACCCACATCACGCGTGCGCCAACCGGATCGCTGCGATTCCAGGATCCGTGCTGCGCCCAGAAATAGCCGCCGCGATAGACCTCCGGGAACTGTTTGCCGTCGTAGAACGTGGCGCCCATGTCGGCGGCGTGCGCGTCGTGCTCCAGCACCGGGAAGACCGCATCTGCCGGCGCTGTCGAGTCTTTGTATTCGGCGGTGCGCACCTTGCCGCCGCCGTACCATGGGAAGCCGAAGTCTTGGCCTGCGCGCGTGCTGATGTTGGTCTCGCCGGGCGGGATCGTGTCACCCATCGAGTCCACCTGATGGTCGTTCCACCAGACGCTGCCGTCGGGATGCGGCGCGATGCCGCCCGGGTTGCGCGCGCCGCGGGCGAACACTTCGCGATGCGTGCCGTCGGCGTCCATGCGGACGATGCCGCCGATGCCGAGTTGGGCATAGAGGGCGATCTTGTCGACAGGGGTCACGTTGTAGGGCTGGCCGAGCCCGATGTAGAGCTTGCGGTCGGGGCCGACCTTGATGACGCGCGTGCTGTGGTTCGGACTCTCTTCGCCCGGCGGGATCAGCATCCCCTGCGGCACCACGACATGGGCGGCGATATCTGCGTTCTCGTAGCGAGAGGCGGCATTCGGGAACACCAGTACGCGGTTGAGTTCGGCAACGTAGAGCGAGCCGTCGCTGGAAACGGCAACGCCGTTCGCCCCGTTGAAATTGACCCATGGCGCGAACGGCTTCACGTTGTCGGCCACGCCATCCCTGTTGCGATCCGTCACGCTCCAGACGCGGGTTCTCCGGGTGCCCACGAATACGACACCGGTCCTGGGCGCCACCGCCAGCGTGCGTGCGCCCGGAACCATGGCGTAGAGGTCGATCTGGAATCCCGGTGGCAGGCGGATCCGCTTCAGTGTTTCGCGTGCGGCATCGGCCTGCGGGCCGGATTGCGGGACGCCGGGATTGTCACGGTCGGCAACGGATGGTTTGGAGGGCGTCAGCCGTTCGAGCGGGGATGGGTTTTGCGCTTCGACGGCGGTTGCGGCGGCTATCAGGGCGACGGCGGCAGCGATGGTGGACCAGTGCATTGTCATCGGATTACTCCAGGAAGCTGCGACGATAGACAGGTGGCGGCGGCGCGCGCAAGGGCTGCGGCGCGGTTGCGGGCGCGGCGTTGGGCAATGCCGATATCGTGTCGGCCGCACCAAAAGAAAAGCGGGAATGCCTTCGGGGGGCATTCCCGCAAAAACCGACCAAGCCAATCGGGGGAGGAGCGAGGTCGGGGGAGACCACCTCTGGGAAATCAGTCCATCACCACGCGTCCAACGCAGTTTTCATCGTATGCGACAGGCTCAGCGCCCGCCCGGCCGCCCGAAGGGCGCTGGCCCCCCATGGGGGGTGGCGACCGCAGGAAGCCTGGGGGGTACATATCACCCGACCGTGATCGGCACGAACATGCGCTGACCGCCGCGCTGCACCAGCACCGCGACACGGTCGCCCGCGCCTTCGAGCACACTGCGCAACTGGCCAATGCCGGTGATCGGAATGCCATTGACGGCGAGCAGCAGGTCGCCAGCCTGCAGGCCCGCGGCTTCAGCCGGACCGGAAACGTCCTCGATCACGATGCCGCTGGTGGTGCCGGCCTGCTTGCGCTCCTGCGGCGTCAGCGAGCGCCCGAGCACACCGAGCTTGCCGGCTTCGCCGCTGTCTGCGCTCTTCTCTGCCTGGGCAACCTTGTCTTCCTTCAATTCGCCGACCTTGACGCTGACCTTCTGCGTCTTGTGATCGCGCCAGACATCGAGCGTGGCGTCGGCGCCGGGAGCCAGATTCGCCACTGTCGGCGGCAGGTCGGCCGATTCGCGGATCGGTGTGTTGTTCAACGCCAGCACCACGTCGCCGGGCTTGATGCCGGCCTGCGCTGCCGGGCTGCCGGGTTCCACCGAGGCCACCAGCGCACCGCCGGGCTTGTCGAGGCCGAACGCGGTGGCGAGCTTCTGGTCGACGGTCTGTGCCGAGAGGCCGAGCCGGCCGCGCGTCACGCGGCCGTGGGCGACGATCTCGTCCTTGACATGCATGGCGACGTCGATCGGGATCGCGAACGACAGCCCCATGTAGCCGCCGGTGCGCGAATAGATCTGGGAGTTGATGCCCACGACCTCGCCGTTCAGGTTGAACAGCGGGCCGCCCGAGTTGCCGGGGTTGACCGCGACGTCGGTCTGGATGAACGGCACGTAGTTCTCGTCCGGCAGGGCACGGCCCTTGGCGCTGACGATACCGGCTGTCGCCGTGTTCTGGAAGCCGAACGGCGAACCGATCGCCAGCACCCAGTCGCCCGGCTCGACGCTTGCCGGCGTACCGGTGCGTACCGTGGGCAGGTCGTTCGCATCGATCTTGAGAACCGCGACGTCGCTGCGGGTGTCGATACCGACGACCCTTGCGGTGAACTCGCGCCGGTCATTCAAACGGACGGTTACTTCCTTGGCATCGCGCACGACGTGGGCGTTGGTCAGGATCAGGCCGTCCTTGCTGACGATGAAACCTGATCCTTCGCCGTGCATCGGCACTGGCTTCTGCACGTTCGGACCCATGAACGGCTTGAAGAACTCGTAGAACGGGTCGTTCGGTTCCATGCCCGGCTGCTGCTGCGGCGCCATCTTCACCATCGCGGTGGTACTCACATTCACGACCGCGGCGCCGGATTCGCGCACAATGCTGCGGAAGTCCGGCAGTGCGGCGCGGATGGCCGTGCTCTCCGCACCGGCGGCGCGCGGCGCCACCTGGGTGGCGCGTTCGGGGTCGGTGGCCTGGTCGACGTAGTGCACGGCCAGCGCCGTGGTCGAGATGAAGCCAGCAGCGGCGAGTGCCAGCACGGTCTTTCTGAGTCTCATGTCGTCTCCTTGCGAATCGGGTCGGGCACCGGTTGTGCCGCGATATGCTTCGCATCTTGAAGACGCCGTCTTAAGTGAACCTTAAAGCCTGCCGGTCGGACATGCTGTAGCTGCCTGGAGCCGGTCTCGTACAGTGGCTGCTGCCGGCCGGAGACGGCGAGCCCACTGCTATGGTTGACCGAGGTCGCGGCGGCTTCGCGAACGATCGATCGAGGAGTTGCGCGTGGGAGTTGGCGGAAGGGCATCCGGCGGCAAGGGATCCGGTGGATTGGTGTACTCGACCGAAAGCGGGCGGACCTGCCCGGACTGCCGCAAGCCGGTCGTCGTATGCGAATGCAAGGCGCAGGCGCAGGCGCGCCGCGCGCCGCGCGGCGATGGCATCGTGCGCGTCGGTCGCGAGACCAATGGCCGCGGCGGCAAGACCGTGACGGTGGTCCGTGGCCTGAACCTGGAGGAAGCCGCGCTGGCCGACCTGGGCAAGCGGCTGCGGACGGCGTGCGGTGCAGGCGGAACCGTTGGCCAGGGGGTGCTTGAACTCCAGGGCGATCACTGCGACCGGGTGATGGCATGGCTCCAGAAGGAGGGCTGGGTCGTCAAGCGGTCCGGCTGAGGTGACAACCCCCCCAGCCTTCCTTTGGTCGGCACCCCCCAATGGGGGGCCAGCGCGCTTGGGGGCGGCCCGGCGCGCGCTGTGTCCCTTCGCTTGAAGTTGTAACCCCAGCCTTCCTGCGGTCGGCACCCTCACTGGGGGGCTGCAAGCGCGGCGGCGACGTACTATCGCGCCCATGACAAACGACATCGATGCAGGGCTGCCCGACCCGATTCACGAACCGCGGCTATGGCGCGACGACGGCTGGACCGCGCGGGTCATCAAGAACGAGAGCGACGAGGGCTGGGCCGTCGAGATGATCAAGGACGGCGAGCCCGAGCCGGCGCTGGTCGGGCCCTGGACAATGGGGCGCGACAAGAAGAATCCCAAGCCTCTGGACGGCGCCGCCTTCAACACGCTCGTCAAGACCGCCTCCGAGGTGCTGACGCGGCATGAGCAGCAACGGCGTGCATCGCTGCACAAGCGGGTGGTGGTCTCGGCCTCGTCCGGACGGATTACCGTCACCCTCGACATCATCCCCGACGACGACGATCCGCACGCGCTGCTGGCGGCCGAGGCTGCCTCGGGCGACTTGCTGGCGCGCATCCGTGTCCACGCCGGATTCAAGCTGAG
>JAYTTO010000154.1:0-2632 GCA_043744975.1 Betaproteobacteria bacterium
CCGCGTCGGCCGGGTCGCCGGTATAGCGTTGCAGCAGATTGGCAAAACGGGCGGCGTCGACGTTCTCGTCGAAATGGGGCAAGGCACGCAACCTGCTGCCGCGGCGTTCGGGCGACGGCAGGTAGCCGCCGCCGTTGGGTGCCGCGTAGCGGGCGAACTGCGCCCGGACGGCGCGGGCGCGCGCCAGCCAGTCGCGGTCGCCGGTCGCGGAATACAGGGCGAGCATGGCGCTGCCCATGGCCAACTGGTCGCCGAAGTACGGCCCGCCGGCATCGCGCGCGTCGCGCCGGAAACTGCCGTCGCCATTGCCGCGTTCGGCCACGATCCAGCGTGCCGCGCGCTGCGCGTCCGCCAGCACCGCAGCGTCGCCGGTAGCGCCGTAGAGTTCCACCAGCGCCGCGATCATCCAGCCGTTTTCGCGGGCGTAGATGTGGGTGTCGACACGCGGTGTGCCGCGCGCACGGCGTTCGGCGTTACCCAGCCGGAAGTAGTCGTCACCCTGCTCCCCCGGTACGCGATCGGCATCCTGGCTGGTGTAGAAAGCGCCCTCGGGGCTGGTGAGGAAGGTGGCGACATAACGCCGGACCGCCTGCGCGGCTTCGAGGTCGGCAGCATCGCGCCAAGTCTCGAAGGCGCGTGCATACAGGAGGATCGCATTGGCCTGCACCTCCATGATTTTCTCGTAGTGCGGATGGTTCCAGTCGCCGTCGGTCGAGTACTGGTACATGCCGCCCCACGCTGGATCGATGAGGGCACGCGCGCCGGCGAAGGTGAGACGGGTCCATTGCGCTGCGACGCTGTCCCCGCGTGCCGCCAACACCAACCCGTATTCCAGCAAGTCGCGGCCGAGAAAACGCTGTTGCTGCCGGAGCCCGCCGATCCGCAGGTCCAGCGCCTTGCGGAAACTCGCGTCGATCTCGCCCCGGCTGACCGCCGACAGGGTGCTGTTGCCGCTGAAGACCTTGTCACGGTCGGCATCGGCGGCGTTGTGCAACGGGCTCGGATCGTCGAGGATGGCCTGCAGGGTGCCGGCGAATCGCACAGGCTCGCGGTAGCCGCGCATCTTGCCGATATCGTTGCCATTGGCATCCATCACGATCGTCGCCGGCCAGCCGAAGGCCTCGTACCGGCGCGACAGGTCGGGCTGCGCGTCCTGGTCGACACGCACCGGGATGAAGTGTTGCCGGATCAGCTTGACCACCTTGGGATCGCGATAAGTGGTCTCGTCCATCACGTGGCACCAATGGCACCAGACTGCGCCAAGGTCGAGCAGTACAAATTTTTTCTGCGCACGGGCGTCGTCGAACACCTGATCCGACCAGGTGCGCCAGGCAATCGGCGTTTCCGTCGTCTTGCTCACCGGCGCACTTTGCTGCGTGGGCCCGGCAGCGGGCGCCGGCAGGGCCGCGGTCATGGCAAGAACGCCGCAGGCCAGCAACAATGCATTCATCTTCGACTCCCGTATCGACGCCACCTCGGCGGGGGCCGGGCGGGCCGTCGACATGAGACAGTACGAGGACTGCCGTGGGTTGGATGCCGTCAAGTCCGCACATAGTGGGCTGTCTCGGCCTCTCAGTTGTTGAGCGTCATGCCGCAGGCCTTTCACGGCGTCCCGGTCGAACGTCATTGTTTGTTCGCACCCAGCCGCGGCAGCCGTTCGCTCGATCAGGTACCGGTACCGCGCAACATCGCCGACACCGCCGCCAGCGCATCGGCGAGTCGTCGCGCGGTTTCCGGCGGCGGTAACGGCAACCTGAGACTGCGTGCGCCCGTGGCAGGGTCGCGCTCGATCCAGGGATGGCTCGCACTTGCACCACTGTCAGGCGCGGTCAGCGCGGATACAAGCTCCACCCCGACCTGCAACAGAGCGGACCAGGGGTCCGGACTCGCCGGATTCGGGGCCGGCTGGCCCGCGTCTTGTGCGGTTCCGCCCGCGACCGTGCCGGCGGTCGCTTCGACGGCGGTCGCGTCACCTTGCGTTTCTTCCAGCGCAGCGGCAACACCGGCCGCCTCTTCCGCAGGCACCATGGTCTCGCCCTCACCCATGCGACCGGTGACGTTCTCGACGTCTTTCATGAAGCGGTTGAGCCGAGACCCCCCCAGCGAAACCTCGCCCGCCCCGCCATCGAGGATGCCCGCCGACAAGGAGCGTTTGAACGCCAGCACCGACAGCATGCCCTCCTCGATCGTTCCCTTGGCGACGTAGTTGACGATCTGCACCGGGCGCCGCTGACCCATGCGATGGATTCGGGAGATGCGCTGTTCGAGTACCGCGGGATTCCACGGCAGATCCATGTTCACCAGCGTCGAGGCGTGTTGCAGGTTCAGTCCCGTGCTGCCAGCGTCGGTCGACAGGAAGACGCGGCAATCCGGATCATCGCGAAAACGATCCACCAGCGCCGGTCGCTTTTCCGACGGGACGCCACCGTGAAAGCTGACATACCCGATGCCACGCTCCTCGAGACGGCGGATGACGATCTCGTGAGTCCGCGTCCATTGGCTGAACACCACCGCCTTCGCTTCGGGTTGGACAAAAAGACCGTCGAGCAGCGCGCCCAGCTCGTCGGCTTTGACGCCGTGGTCGGTTTCATGGTCGAGCAGGAACGTGCTGTTGCACGACATGCGCATGTTC
>JAYTTO010000155.1:0-5415 GCA_043744975.1 Betaproteobacteria bacterium
CCGCTTGCAGGCAGCCGCCCGCAAGGTCCACGTGGCGCCGGCGCTGCTCGACTATCTCCAGGCGCTGATCGCCCATACCCGGCGCTCACCCGACTTCGCGCTGGGCTTGAGCCCGCGCGCCGGCCTGTCGCTGCTCAACGCCGCCCGGGCATGGGCGTATCTCGACGATCGCGGCGCCGTCCTGCCGGAAGACGTCCAGGCGGTCCTGCCGAGCGTGGTCGGACACCGCCTGCAACTGGCCAGCAGTGTCTCGCGGACCACCGCGGACGCCCTGGCCACCAAACTCATCGCCGACGTCCCCGTTCCCTGACCGATTCCGCCATGGCCCGTCGAGTCGCCGTCGGCGATCGCGTCGCCGACTGGATCTTTCCGCCCCGGGGTGCCGAGCGCGGCCCGGTGATGCTCACGCAACGCCGCATCTACATCATCCCGAGCCGGCAGGGCTGGCTGTTCGCCGCGACGCTCATGCTCATGCTGCTGGGCTCGATCAACTACAGCCTCGGCCTGGGCTATGTGCTGACCTTCCTGCTCGCGGGGCTGGGCGTGGTCGGCATGCTCCATACGTGGCGCAACCTGGCACATCTGCAGATCCAGCCAGGCCGGGTCGATCCCGTTTTCGCCGGCGAGTCCGCACGGTTCGGCGTGGTGCTGATCAATCCGGCCGGATTCGGCCGCGTCTCGATCGGTTGCGATCGTGCCGAGGCGGTGGTCGCCTTCGCCGATGTCGGGCCGCGCGATGCCGCTACCGTCGCCGTCGAGGTTCCGACGGTCGCCCGCGGGATGCTTCCCTTCGGCCGGTTTCGGCTGTTCACCGGGTATCCCGTGGGTCTGTTCTACGCCTGGTCCCGGCTGGAACTCGACCTGACGGCCCTGGTGTATCCGAAACCGGAGGCCGGGGAGCCGGCGTTGCCAGTCACCGCTGACCGCGACGGCGATGCGGGTTTGCGGGGGCGCGGCACCGACGACTTTGCCGGCTTGCGCGACTACCACCCGGGCGATCCGCCGCGGCACATCGCCTGGAAGTCGGCGGCCAGGAGCGACCGCCTCTACACCAAGCTGTTCGAGGGCAGTTCCGGGCGGGAACTGCTGCTCGACTGGGCCGACACACCGATGGCGAACGCACCGGAAGCGCGGCTGTCGCGGCTTGCCCGCTGGGTGCTCATGGCCGACGAGCGCGGCTGCGACTACGGCCTGCAGTTGCCCGGACGTCGCATCCCGCCGTCGAACGGCAACAGCCACCGCCATGCGTGCCTCGAAGCGCTGGCGCTGTTCGACGCCCGCGGCACCGGCAACCCCGGCGTGCCGACCGCGACCGGGGAGCAGCCTTGAGGGGCTTCGAACCACGGCCGCTCGACACCGGGCGCGTGCTCGCGCTGCTGGTGTGCATCGCCGCGCTGCTGGCGCCGCACGCGACCCGCGTGCCGGTGTGGATCACCAGCGTCGCCGCCGCGGCGTTCGGGGCTCGTGCGGTGTTCGCCTGGCGCGGTTACGGCATGCCGCCACAGTGGATGCTGGCGGCGCTCGCGGTGGTCGCAGCCGCCGGCATCTGGGTCTCGTACGGCGCCCTGTTCGGACGCGACGCCGCCGTCGCCCTGCTGATCCTCATGCTCGCCCTCAAGCTGATGGAGCTGCGCAGCACGCGCGACGCCTTCGTGCTCATCGTGCTCGGCTACTTTCTGGTCATCACCGCCTTCTTGTATTCGCAATCGATGCCGACGGCGCTCTACCTGGTGGCCTGTGTGCTCGGCGTCACCGCCTGCCTGGTCGCGTTCCAGTACCGGCAGCAACGACCAAGTATCCTCGCCACGTTGCGTACCTCGGCCGCGATGCTCGCCCAGGCCGCGCCGCTCATGCTGGTGCTGTTCGTCCTGTTTCCGCGTGTGCAAGGGCCGCTGTGGGGGTTGCCGCAGGCCACGTCCCGCGGCGTGACCGGCCTGTCCGACAGCATGGCGCCGGGCAGCCTGTCGAACCTGAGCCTGACCGACGGCGTCGCGTTCCGCGTCGACTTCACCGCGCCGATCCCGGCGTCAGGCCAGCTCTACTGGCGCGGCCCGGTCATGTGGGAATTCGACGGCCGCACCTGGCGGGCGGGTGAGTCGCCGGGCGTTCCCGCCGACAGCATCCAGACCACCGGAGATCCGATCCGCTACAGCGTCACCCTCGAGGCTCACGAAACACACTGGCTGTTCGCGCTCGATGTCCCGGCCCAGGTGGTCGACGGCAGCCGGCTGACCGGCGACCTTCAGATGATCGCGGCGCGCCCGGTGCGAAACCGATTCCGCTACGACATGAGCTCGCACCTGTCGTACCGGTTCGGTGTCGACGAGACCGCAGTCAACCTGCAGCGCGCGCGCCGGTTGCCGCCCGGATTCAATCCGCGCGCGCTGGCGCTCGCCGGACAATGGCGCAGCGAGACGGATTCGGCACGCGCCATCGTCCAGCGCGCGTTGGCGATGTTCCGCCAGCAGCCGTTCTACTACACGCTGGTGCCGCCGGAACTCGGGCGCGACTCGGTCGACGAATTCCTGTTCGACTCGCGGCGCGGGTTCTGCGAGCACTTCGCCTCGTCGTTCGTGTTCCTCATGCGCGCCGCAGGCGTGGCGGCGCGGGTGGTCACCGGCTACCAGGGCGGCGTGGTCAATCCGCTCGGGGACTACCTGATCGTGCGGCAGTCCGAGGCGCATGCCTGGGCCGAGGTCTGGGTCGAGGGCGAAGGCTGGCTCCGCGTGGATCCGACGGCGGCCGTGTCGCCCCAGCGCATCGACGCCGGCATTGCAGCCGCGCTGGCGGACGGCGAACCGCTGCCGCTGCTGGTGCGCACCGACAACGCGTTCCTGCGGCAAATGCGGTTCGGGCTCGACGCGATGGCGAACGGCTGGAACCAGTGGGTGCTGGGTTACTCGCCGGAGCGCCAGATGCGGCTGTTCCAGCGTGTCGGCTTCTCCGCCGCGAACTGGCAGAACCTCGTGATCGCGCTGCTGGCCGTGACCGGTCTCGTGCTCGGCGTGCTCAGCATCGTGGTGCTCCGGCGGCTGCGCCGCGCCGCCCCGGATCCGCTTCTGCGTGCCTGGGACCTGCTGTCGCGCCGTCTCGCGGCCGTCTCGCCCCGGCTTGCGCGCCGGCCGCACGAAGGTCCCGAGGACTACCTGCGACGGACAGCGGCAGCGTGTCCCCAGGCCCGGGACGCGCTGGGCCGCATCTGCCGGCTTTACGCCGACGCGAGGTATGGTCCGGCGCCGCAGAATCAGGCGGCGGTGGAACTGAGGCGGCTGATACGCAACCTGAAGCTGCCGTCCGCAGTCCGCTGACAGCAGTCCCGGTGACCTACCCCGGCGGCTCCGGGAGCCGCGGCAGCTGCGATAGCGGATCGAGCGGCTTGCCGAAACGCCGGATCTCGAAATGCAGGGCCACGCGCGCGGCATCGGTATCTCCCATCTCCGCGATCTTCTGGCCGCGGCGCACGGGATCTCCCTCCTTCACGGTCAACGCGCTGTTGTGCGCGTAGACCGAGAGGAAGGTCTCGTTGTGCTTGACGATCACGAGCTTGCCGTAACCCCTCAAGCCCGAGCCGGCATACACCACCTTGCCACCGCCTGCGGCCACGATCGGCTGGCCGACCTTGCCGCCGACCCCGATGCCCTTCAGCTTGCCGGATTCGCCGAACCGATAGAGCAGTTCGCCACGCGCCGGCCACAGCCAGTCAATCTTGTCGTCGGCATCCCGCGTCGCATCGGGGGCCGGCGCGGCGGGCGGGACGGACGGTTTCGACGACGATGACACAACCGCGGTCTCCGGCTTCGGCTCCGCACGCGGGGCGGATGACGGCGGCGTCTCGGTGCGCGCCGCCGGCACGGGTGCGGGTGCGGGTGCGGTCGGCTTCGCCGGTCCGCCGAGCTGGGCCAGCGCCTGGTCCGAGTAGCGCAGGGTCTTCGCCTGCGGCTCCGTCAGGATTTCCGGCGTTGCCTTGCCGGGCGCGGTTTGCGGCAGCGCCGCCCCGTTCTCGCGCGTCGGCGCCGCCCCGCCCGCCGGGCGCTCGTTGCCAGGTGCCCCAAGCGGTTCAGCGGTAACCCCCCCGGTTGCTTTGAACCCTCGCGTTTCCGGCATCTCGTCCTTCGCCGGCGGTGGCGCCAGGCGAAGTTGGCGTCCCGGCAAAATGACGCCGGGGTCGGCCAGATCGTTCCAGGCAGCGAGATCGCGATAGCCGAACCCGAAATCGAGCGCGATGGCGTAGAGCGTGTCGCCGCGCTGCACGGTGTAGTACGCGGGTCGGTCATCGCCGATGCGGCGTGACGGCTTCGGCTTGGCAAACCTGGGCGCCTCGGCAACCCGGCCGGCCGTTCGTTTCTCGACCGGCGACATCGGTTGCGGTCCGGCGCAGGCGCCGAGCCACGCCAGGACGACCAGTGCCGCCACCGACCGCAAACGGCTCAACGGGTGATTCCGGGCAGCAGCGGCACGAAATTGACGGCCTCGAGCGTGGTCTCGGTCAGGCCTTCCTCGCTGCGCACGACCAGCACCAGTTTCTGCTCGCGCGTGCCCACCGGCATCACCAGCCTGCCACCGACCGCGAGCTGCAGCGGCAGTTCCCGCGGCACCGATGGCGCGGCTGCGGCCATCACGATCGCGTCGAAGGGCCCGGCATCGGCCAGGCCGATCGTGCCGTCCGCGTGCTTGACCCGCACGTTGACGATGCGCAACTCGCGCAGGCACCGGCGCGCCTTGCCGAGCAATCCCGAAATGCGCTCCAGCGTGTGCACCTCGCGAGCGAGTTTCGAGAGCACCGCCGCCTGGTAGCCGCAGCCGGTGCCGATCTCGAGGACCTTGCCGATCGCATTGCCGCCGCGCACCAGTTCGAGCATCCGGGCAACGGTGAAGGGCGCCGAGATGGTCTGGCCGAACCCCAGCGGCAACGCGACATCGTCATAGGCCCGGGTCGCCAGCGCCTCGTCGACGAAAATATGGCGTGGGATCTCGCCCATCGCAGCCAGCACCACCGGATCGCGGATGCCCTGCTCGCGCAGGCGCTCGACCATCCGCTGGCGCGTACGCGGCGAGGTCATGCCGATGCCGATGTGTTTCGAGTCCACAGGTTCGCCGCTATGCGTGTCGGCGCCGCAACGGGGATCGACGCGATCGGGTCGGGCACACCAACCCGCGCCGAAATCCTGTGCTCGTATGGCGCTGGTTACACCCCATCAGCGAGCGCCGGGCCGCCAGCGGCCGGAGTCCGCTGTCCTTCGACAGCCACAGACAGTCCGCAGGGACTGTCTGTGTCCGGGCTCAGCCCGCAAGCAAGCAGCCCCCCATTGGGGGGGGCGACCGGAGGCAGGCTGGGGGGGTAGTCACCTCAGGCGATGTCGGCGAGCAGTTCGAGCCGCCGGCTGGCAGCGGCGACCCGCCGGACGATGTCGTCGA
>JAYTTO010000156.1:0-5356 GCA_043744975.1 Betaproteobacteria bacterium
GTTCGATCCGGTCGAGCGCGAATCGCCGGTCGCCACCTGTCTGGTACAGGGCATCTCCAGCGGCGACCGCATGGACTACACCGTGCGCAAGGCGGTCGAGCTGGGCATCGCCCGCATCGTGCCGGTGTTCACGGAACGAAGCGTGGTGCGGCTCTCCGGCGAACGCGCCGACCGCCGGCGGGAGCACTGGATCGCCCTGGCGGCCGCCGCCTGCGAACAATGCGGCCGCAACCGCCTCCCGGAGATCGCGCCATCGCAGTCCTATGTCGCCTGGCTCGCCGAGATCGACCCGCCGGCCGACGGCAGCGCCCGCCTGCTGCTGTCGCCGCTCGCGCCGGCGCGCCTGGCCACCCTGCCTCGTCCGGACGGCGAGGTCATGCTGCTTGCCGGTCCGGAGGGCGGACTCACCGACGCCGAGGCCGGGCTTGCGGCCGCGCGCGGCTTCACCGGCGTCACCCTGGGCCCCCGCATCCTGCGAACCGAAACCGCCGCGGTCGCAGCGCTGGCTGCCATCCAGACGCTCTGGGGAGATTTTTAGCGACCCGCTCCGTATACTTGTTGACCGGGTTTCGGCCCGGACCCACCTCAACCACAACACCATCACCGGACGCGCGACCCCGTCATGCAGATCAGCAACAGCACCTTCATCGTGACCGGCGGCAGCTCCGGACTTGGGCAGGCAACGGTCGAGATGATCGTCGCCGGCGGCGGCAACGCGGTGATCGCCGACGTCAATCAGGCAGCCGGCCAGGCGCTGGTCGATGCGCTCGGCCCCCGGACCCGCTTCGTGAAATGCGACGTCACATCGGAGGCCGACGGGCAGGCCACCGTTGCGCTGGCACTGTCGGCGTTCGGCGGTCTGCACGGCCTGGTGAACTGCGCCGGCGTCGGCGTCCCCGCCAAGGTGCTCGGCAAGGACGGCCCACACCCGCTGGACAAGTTCGCGAAGATCGTCGGCATCAACCTCATCGGCACCTTCAATCTGCTGCGGCTCGCCGCCGACGCGATGGCCAAGGCCGCGCCGAATGCGGCCGGCGAGCGAGGCGTGATCGTCAATACCGCCTCGGTCGCCGCCTATGACGGCCAGATCGGCCAGCCGGCCTATGCCGCCTCCAAGGCGGGCGTGGTCGGCTTGACGTTGCCGGTCGCCCGCGAGCTCGCCCGCTTCGGCATCCGCGTCTGCACCATCGCGCCCGGTCTGTTCGAGACGCCGATGATGGCGGGGCTCCCGTCCGAGGCGCAGGCCGCGCTGGCGCAGCAGGTCCCGTTTCCGTCGCGCCTGGGCCGGCCGGCCGAGTACGCCGCCCTGGTCAGGCACATCGTCGAGAACGAGATGCTCAACGGCGAGACCATCCGGCTCGACGGCTCGATCCGCATGACCGCAAAGTAGCGCCAGCACCACCGCAAACCGGCCGCTGAAGGCGGCGTGCCGGACCGGCCCGGAACAGACGGCCTGTGATCGTCCCGGTGATCGGGGCAAGGCCGCGACAGATGGAAGCAACGCCCGCATGGACGCCTACCGGCAACCCGAATTCGTACCCTGGTTTCGCGCCGCAACGCCCTACATCCACGGGTTTCGCGGGTGCACGTTCGTCATCGCGTTCGGCGGCGAGGTCGTGGCCGACGGCAAGTTCGTCGCCCTCACCTACGACCTGAACCTGCTGGCGGCGCTGGGCGTGCGCATCGTGCTGGTCCATGGCGCGCGGCCGCAGATCGAGGAACGCCTGAAGCGCCGCCGGGCAAAGATCCAGTACGTCCGCGACATGCGCGTCACCGACGAAGCTGCCATGGCGGACGTGAAGGAGGCCACCGGCCGCCTTCGCACCGAGATCGAGGCGCTGCTGTCGATGGGACTGCCGGGCTCGCCGATGGCGAACGCGACCATCCGCGTCGCCGGCGGCAACTTCGTGGTCGCCCAGCCGGTCGGGATCGTCGACGGCACCGACATGCTCTACACCGGCGAGGTGCGCAAGGTAAACGCCGACTTCATCGAGAAGCGCCTGGCCGACGGCGAACTGGTGCTGCTGTCCCCGCTCGGCTACTCGCCGACCGGGGAGATCTTCAACCTCACCCTGGAGGACGTCGCCGCCAACGTCGCCATCGCCGTGCGCGCCGAAAAGCTGATCTTCCTGATGGAACAGGATGGCGTGGTCGACGCCGCAGGCAACCTGATCCGCGAGATCACCGAGTCCGACACCCAGGGGCTGATCGCGCGCAAACGCAAACGGATCAAGGGCGACGACGCGGCGCTCTACCTGCCCTTCGCCGCGAAGGCCTGCGATGCCGGCGTGAATCGCGCGCACCTGATCAGCCGCCACCAGGACGGCGCCCTGCTGCTCGAACTGTTCACGCACAACGGCGTGGGCACGATGGTGACCCAGGATCCGCTCGAACAACTGCGCCCCGCGACCATCGACGACGTCGGCGGCGTGCTGCGGCTGATCGAGCCGCTCGAGGCCGACGGCACACTGGTCAAGCGTTCGCGCGAACGCCTTGAAATGGAGATCGGACGTTTCCGCGTCGTCGAACACGACGGCAAGATCGTCGGTTGCGCCGCGCTCTATCCGTTCAAGGACGAGGCCGCGGCCGAAATCGCCTGCGTCGCGATCCATGCCGACTACCGCAATGCCGGCACCGGCGAGCGCCTGCTGCGGGCGCTGGAGGACGAGGCGCGCGCGGTGAAACTGGAGCGGCTGTTCGTGCTCACGACGCGCGCCTCGCACTGGTTCATCGAGCAGGGGTTTGCCGAAGCGACGGTCGCGAGCCTGCCCAAGGCACGCCAGCAGCTCTACAACTACCAACGACGTTCCAAGGTCCTCATCAAGACCCTATGAGATGACGACCCTGAGTCGATTTACCGGACCCGCCCGTTGCGGAACAATTCGCGCCCGCCTGCAGGCAGCGCTCCACCAGGAAATCCCATGGCACGAACCGTTCACTGCATCAAGCTCGGCCGCGACGCCGAAGGGCTCGACTACCCGCCCTATCCGGGTCCGCTGGGCGAGCGGCTGTTCGACTCGGTCTCGAAGGAAGCCTGGAAGGCCTGGCTCGAACACCAGAAGATGCTGGTGAACGAGAACCGCCTGAGCCTCGCCGACCCGAAGGCGCGCAAGTACCTCGAGCAGCAGATGGAGCGCCACTTCTTCGGCGACGGCGCCGATGCGGCCACCGGCTACGTCCCGCCGCCCCATGACTGAACGCGCCACCCCGTGGGCACCGCACACTATGGCCGCGCGGCCGGCGACGGTGACCCGCGCCGACGCGAAGGCCGACAAGGCGACCCCGAAGAAGACCGTCATGCGCAAGCCCGCCGCGCCCGGGACGGTGGCGAAGCGGATTGCCACGAAGGTCGAGAAGGCGGGCAAGCGCCCGCTCGGATCGCAGCACTTCCTCAATCGCGAACTCGGGCTGCTCGAATTCAACCGACGAGTGCTCGCCCAGGTGCAGGACGCCACCACCCCGCTGCTCGAACGCCTGCGGTTCCTGTGCATCGTCGGCAGCAATCTCGACGAGTTCTTCGAGATCCGTGTCGCCGGCCTGAAGGCGCAGATCCAGCTCGGTGCGGACGCGCCCGGCCCGGACGGCATGACCCCGCAGCAGGTATTCAAGGAAGTCTCGAAGCAGGCGCACCAGTTGGTGATGCGGCAGTACACGATCTTCAACGACGAACTGCTGCCGGCGCTGGCGCAGCAGGGCGTGCGCTTCCTGCGGCGGCGCGAATGGACCGACCAGCAGCGCGCCTGGGTACGGGACTATTTTCTGAAGCAGGTGATGCCGGTACTCACCCCGCTGGGGCTCGATCCGGCCCACCCGTTTCCCCGCCTGCTCAACAAGAGCCTCAACTTTGCTGTCGCGCTGTCGGGCAAGGACGCCTTTGGCCGCAACTCCGGCATCGCGATCGTGCAGGCGCCACGCGCCCTGCCGCGTTTCATCGCCCTGCCACGAGAGATCGCCGGCTGCCAGTACGGCTTCGTGTTCCTGTCGTCGGTGCTGCACGCGTTCGTGGGCGAGCTGTTCGCCGGCATGGAGGTCAAGGGCTGTTTCCAGTTCCGCGTCACACGCAACAGCGACCTGTTCGTGGACGAGGAAGAAGTGAAGAACCTGCGCACGGCGCTGCAGGGCGAACTCCCGCAGCGCCACTTCGGCGATGCCGTGCGGCTGGAGGTGGCCGACCTGTGTCCGGCGCACATGTCCGAGTTCCTGCTCCAGCAGTTCGGGCTGACGCCGGACGATCTCTACCAGGTCAAGGGCCCGGTCAACCTGGTGCGGCTCATGCAGGTGCCCGAATTCGTCGACCGGCCCGACCTCAAGTTCAAGCCGTTCACGCCCGCAATTCCGTCGGCGCTGGCCAAGCGCAACGACATCTTTGCCGCCATCCGCAAGGGCGACATCCTGCTGCACCACCCGTTCCAGTCGTTCCGGCCGGTGATCGATTTCGCTGCGCAGGCGGCGGCGGATCCGGCAGTGGTCGCGATCAAGTGGACCGTCTACCGCACCGGCGCCGACTCCGACCTGATGAAGCACCTCATCACCGCGGCGCGCAACGGCAAGGCCGTGACCGTGGTGGTGGAACTCATGGCCCGCTTCGACGAGGAAGCCAACATCAACTGGGCGTCGCGCCTCGAGGAAGTCGGTGCCCACGTGGTGTACGGTGTCGTCGGCCACAAGACGCACGCCAAGATGGCGATGGTGGTGCGGCGCGAGGACGGCGGCCTGAAGCGCTATGTGCACCTGGGCACCGGCAACTACCACTCGCGCACCGCGACGCTCTACACCGACTTCGGCCTGTTCACCTGGAACGACGAGATCACCGCCGACGTGAACGACGTCTTCATGCAGCTCACCGGCCTGGGCAATGTCGGCAAACACCAGCACGTCTGGCAGGCGCCCTTCACGTTGCATTCGAAACTGCTCGAAGCCATCGGCCGCGAGGCGGAGCAAGCGCGGGCCGGTAAGCCGGCAGCGATCACCGCCAAGATGAACGCGCTGCTCGAGCCCGAGATCATCTTCGAGCTCTACGAAGCCGCCCGCGCGGGCGTGAAGATCAATCTCATCGTCCGCGGGGTTTGCGCGCTGCGTCCCGGCATCGCCGGCCTGTCGGAGAACATCAAGGTGCGTTCGATCGTCGGGCGCTTCCTCGAACACCACCGCGTATGCCATTTCCACAGCAACGACTCGGTCTACCTGTCGAGCGCCGACTGGATGGACCGCAACTTCTTCCGCCGCATCGAACTTTGCTTCCCCGTGCTGGATCCGAAACTGAAGCGCCGGGTGATCAACGAGTCGCTGACGTGCTATCTCGACGACAACACCCAGGCCTGGGAGATGGACGCGGAGGGCCGCTACCGGCGCCGCA
>JAYTTO010000157.1:0-2168 GCA_043744975.1 Betaproteobacteria bacterium
CGTGTTGTTATTCTCATGCTGTCCACCGGCTCCCGTATCAGTAACTCTTCATGAATCTGCGCAATTCGGACGCGACGGCGAGCCGCTGATCCTGGCTGAACAACTCGCCGAATGCCACTTCCCTGCCATGCGACCGCATCACCAGTCGTCCGCCGCCTGCGTCCGACACCACCAGTTGCACCCAGTAGCGGTTGAAGTCGTGTCGGCTCAGACAGCCTCGCCGACGCTGTTCCACAAGCACGCTGTCACCGCACAGCCGGATCGATTCGAAATCTCCTGCATGCCGCTCGATCAGCGTCATCGCGCCATACAGGACCGCCATCTCGACCACCGCGAAAGGCAGCACATACCAGGCGCCGTTGAGTGCCCAGAACGAGGCAATGGCGAGCGACACCACGACGATCGAACCGAAAAACAGGCGCCGGCCGGACGGGGAAAGGGAATCGTTGCGCCTGGAAACCAGCAGGTACGCCGACACCACCGTCTGTATCGGATTCATTGAGTCACCTCGCCCGCCCCACCCCGATGGGACTGAAGTACGAGTGCGAAGCGTGGTCAAAATCTTGTTTAAGCCTCGGAAATTTAGCATAGGGCAGTCGGACGAAGCAAGCCTGGACAGACCGGATACCGCATCGCATCACGCTGCCGGGCCGCGCCGGTGCACATGGATGACGTCCAGTCCGTCTGCAGTGCGGCGCGGTCCCACCAGCGGTTTCCACGCGTGGCCCTGTATCACCTCGAAGGTCGCGGGCAGCCGGTCATCGATGCGCAACTCGTCGTAGACCCGGGTCATCGCACGCCAGTGCCGCGGCGGATACAGGCCGCGGGGCCGGCCGGTGGCGGCATTGGTCCAGCCCTGCCCGCGCAGATCCGCCACCAACGCGGCGATGTCGCGGTAGGTGAGCGTGACCAGTTCCATGTCCATGACCGGATCGGCAAACCCGGCGCCGACCAGGCTGTCGCCGACGTTGTGCAGGTCGACGAAATCGTGCACGTGGGACCGGGAGTCCACGATGGCGAAGGCCCGCCGGAGCTCGCCGAGCGTGTCGGGGCCGAAGGTGGAGAACATCAGCAATCCGCCGGGACGCAGCGCGGCGAGCCAGGACCGCAAGGCACGCTCGGCATCGCCGACCGAATGCAGCAACAGGTTCGACCAGATCAGCGCAGCGGTGCCGGTACGCAACGGCAGCAGGCCGGGATCGGCACCGATCCGGGGGTTGCGTACCGGCACCAAGAGCGCCCGCATCCGCGCGAAGGCGCCACGCGTCGGCGCCGTGGCGCTCAGCAGCCCGACCGACGGATCGATGCCGACGACCAGCCGCCCGGGGTATCGGGTTCGCAACAGTTGCGTCGTGGTGCCGGTGGCGCAGCCCACGTCCACGATCGGGCCGTCCGGGACCCGCACGACATCGAGCCGCTCGAGCATGCGGCGACCGATCTCGCGGCCCAGCACGCCGGTGCCATCGAAGGCGTCGGCGGCCCGGTCGCGAGCGGCCCAGATGCGGCGGCTGTCGATGCGGGGCCCGGCTTCCGCGTCCGGTGCCGGCGCGGCATCATGCGGCGACATCGTCAACCGGACACGCGCCCATGGGTTCGATCGCCAACTGGCTCGCAGCCGCACGCACCGGCCTCCGCGGCCGCTGCGTGCTGTGCCTGGCGCCGGGCGCTGCGCCGGGACTGTGCGCCGCCTGCAGCGATGACCTGCCGGCAATCGACACAGCGCGGTGCCCGGTCTGTGCGCTGCCGACCCCCGGCGCCGCGGTCTGCGGCGCCTGCGGTCTGCATCCGCCGGGATTCGACCGGACCGTGGCAGCCCATGCGTATGCGTTCCCGGTCGATCGCCTGGTGCAGGGCCTCAAGTACGGCGGCCGGCTCGCGGTGGCGCCGGCCCTGGGGCATCGGCTCGGCATCGCCGCACGCCTCGACCAGGTGCCGGACGTGGTGGTGGCGATGCCCTTGTCGGCAGCGCGCCTGCGTGAACGCGGCTTCAATCAGGCGCTCGAGATCGCCCGCTTGCTGCCGCCGCACCTCGCCCGACGCATCCGGATCGATCTGTTGACGCGGCCCCGCGACACGCGGCCCCAGGCGGAGCTCCCCGTCGACCAGCGCGCACGCAACGTCCGCAACGCCTTCGCCTGCGACCAGCGCCTTGATGGTGCGCATGTCGC
>JAYTTO010000158.1:0-3753 GCA_043744975.1 Betaproteobacteria bacterium
CTACGACGAAGTCGACGGCAAGACCTACACCTATTGCTCCGAGCAATGCCGCTGGACGCACAAGGTGGCCTTCGCCGCCGAGTACGAAGGCCGGCCGACGCCTGCGATGGGCCGCTTTGCGGGGCGCCGCGAGTGGGAGGACTGCTACCACGGTTGGGACTTGGCGGATTGCATCAAGGACCTGGGTTTCGTGCGCAGCGACGGCAAAACTCTCGTCCCGCAGCCGCACCTGCGCTTCGACGGCAAGGACATGTGGACGCTCGACCACGTGCGCGGCCACACCCTGGGCAGCCCGCTGCGCGGCTTCCGCGAGTTGACGCCCGAAGGCCGCGAGAAGGCTGCGCAGGAGTACCGCAAGGGCTTCAAGATCAACGCGTTCAACTGACGCCTTGATCCTGCCTGTCGACCGGGGCTTCACGCGAGGCCCCGGTCGGCTTCCACACGAATACGCAACCAGACGATATGACATGACCCAAGTCGCAGTCCATCGGGTGCGCTTCGAACCGGTGGGTGTCGAGATGGATGTCCACGAGGGCGAGACCGTGCTCGACGCGGCCTTTCGTCAAGGCATCGCGTTGCTGCACGGCTGCAAGGAAGGGCAGTGCAGCAGTTGCAAGTCGCGCCTCGTCGACGGCGACATCGAGCTTGAGAAATATTCGACGTTCGCGCTCTCCGAAGGCGAACGCGACACCGGCCACATCCTGTTGTGCAGGACCCTGGCCTACAGCGACATCACGGTCGAGCTGCTCAACTTCGACGAGGAGTTGATGAGCCGCGCGATCGCCGTCAAGGAGTTCCCGGCGACACTGGTGTCGAGCACCGAACTGACCAGCGACATCCGCCTGCTGAGCCTGCGGCTGGTGACGCCACTGCGCTTTTGGGCTGGCCAGTACATGGACATCACGATCCCGGGCCACGGCATCACGCGCTCGTTCTCGATGGCCAATGCGCCGGGTGACGGCCTGCAGCTCGACTTCATCATCAAGAAGTACCCGCAGGGCGCGTTCTCGTCGCTGCTCGACGGCGCGCTCGAGCCGGGCACACCGCTGGTCGTGAAGGGGCCGTACGGCACCTGCTTCCGGCGCGAGGGGCGGCCGGGCCCGATGCTGCTGATCGGTGGTGGTTCGGGCATGTCGCCGCTGTGGTCGATTCTTCAAGACCATGTCAACAGCGGCGAGCAGCGGCCGGTGCGCTTCTTCTACGGAGCGCGCACCAGGCGCGACTTGTTCTACCTGCAGCGTTTCGCAGAGTTCGCGAAGTCCGTACCCAACTTCGAATTCATTCCCGCGCTCTCACATGCCGATGACGCAGACGCCGATTGGCGCGGCGAACTCGGCTTCATTCACGAGGTTCTGCAGCGCCGGCTGCAGGCCGAGTTGCTGGCCGGCGAGATCGACGCCTATGCCTGCGGACCGGCGCCGATGATCGACGCGGTGCTGCCCGTGCTGCAGCGTGCTGGGGTCGAACCCGAGCACATCCATCTCGACAAGTTCACCCCGGCCACGCGCTGACGCGCCCACCGGATCCGTTTGCCGTTTCCACCAGTGTTGAACCAACGACGAGGAGAAGTGAAATGAGTGCTGTTTTGCAATCGACCACCCCAGGCGCCACCGGCGCCGCTGGCTCGGCCGTCTTCCCCGGCTCCGACAGCCGAAAGTACAACTACTTCGAGCCCAAGGGGCGCAAGGCAACGCACTACGAAGACATGACGCTCGACGTGCAGCCGGACCCGAAGCGCTATCTGCTGCAGGACTGGATCATTTCGTTCGCCGACGGCACGCCGACTTACTCTGAAACCTGGACCGCAGCCAAAAGCTCGGATTGGCACAAGTACCGCGCCGTCGATCAGGAGTGGGAGCGCACCCACTACCAGCGCCAGTCGACCATCGTCGGGATGATCTCGAATGCGGTCGAAAACGGCCGCCGCGAGGGCGCACCGCAGCGCTTCGACAAGGCCTGGGTCAAGGTGCTGCAAGACCACATCGGCGCCTACAAGCATGTTGAGTTCGGCCTCGGCACATCGACGATGCAGGCCCAGCGCTACGGCTACTGCCAGATGATCAACAACGCGATCCTGACCAACTCGTCGTACAAGCTGCGCTTTTCCCAAGATATCACGCTCTACCTCGGCGAGATGGCCCTGGACATTGCCGGCTTTGACCTCGATGCTGGCAAAAAGCATTGGGTCGAAGACCCGATCTGGCAGGAAACGCGCAAGGCGGTTGAATCCATCATGGGCGCGACCGACTATCTCGAACAGTATTTCGCGGTCAACCTGGTGTTTGAGCCCCTCGTCGGCGAGCTGTTCCGCAGCGGCTTCGTGATGCAGGCCGCCGCGGCGCAAAACGACTTCATGACGCCGACGGTGGTATCGGCCGCCGAAGGCGACTACGAACGCAACCTCGCCAATGCCGTCGAGCTGTTCCATATGCTCACCACCGATGCGCAGCATGCCGAGCACAACCGTGCGCTGTTTGGTAGCTGGATGAGCAAGCACAGTGCGTTGGCGCTCTCGGCAGCGACCCATCTGCAGCCGATCTGGTCGCTGCCGCGCGTCAAGGTGGCGCAGTTCAGCGAGGCGCTGGCCCATGCCAAGCACCGGATCAAGTTGATCGCGTCGGAGGTCGGATTCGAACTGCCGAAGAGCCTGGCGGCTTGAGACTGCTGCCCAATCCACCCGCTCCAAGCCCTGGAACAACGCCATGACACAAGTACAAGCACACACCCACAACATCTTCCAGTCCATGAAGGACATGCAGTTCGAGACAACGATCTCGCATCAGTGCGGGGTCACGATGAGCGACAGCGTCGATGCGCGCGCGATCGCCGAGCTGATGGCCACCAAGCCCGGCATCGAGGTCACCTACATGCCGGCGATGATTCGCATCGACGGTGACCCGAAGATCGAATTCATGATGGACGAGATCAGCGAGGCGCTCGGCCGGCCGATGACGCCGCACCTGTTCGAGATTTCCACCTCGACCCATTACGGCCGGATGGTGCTGGTCGACGACAACAACGTCACGCTGTTCGGCAATATGGAAGAGGCGATGGCCTACGAGTGACCGCCATGGGCAGCGCGTCGACCGCCACCCCTGACCGCACTGCGGCTTCGGTGTCGGCCGATGCGGTGCTCCGTCTCGTCTACCGCAGCCGCAGCCGCAGCCGCAGCCGCAGCCGGATCGAGCCGGCACGCTCGGGGTTGGCAATGAGCGACATCCTGGGTGTGGCCCGCAGCAAGAACACCGCGTTGGGCATCACCGGCGCGCTGATGCTCTACCAGGACTGGTTCGCCCAGGTTCTCGAAGGCGACGAGGCCCGCGTGCGCGCCCTGTTCGCGACGATCCGGGCCGATGGCCGCCATGGCAGCGTCCAGGTGACCGAGCAGCTCGGCGGGGTGCGCCGCACCTTCCAACGCTGGGCGATGGCCTACGTGGGCGAGCATGGCCAGCCGGACGCGCCGCAGGTGGCCACACCCACGGGCACGGCCGCGGCTGCTCCCTGGCGGCTGAGCGACGAGCAGGAGAAGGTGGTGGCCGAACTGCGCAACCTCACGCGGGGCTACGGCGTCGGCTCATAGCGAGTCGGGCGTTGGCTCCCTTCACACAGCAAACCCTCACGAGACACACATCATGTTCAAAACCGCAAGCGGCGAAGAGATTTTCATCATCGACGGCCACGTCCACCTCTGGGATGCACGCAAGGCCAACATCAAGAACGTGCACGGCCAGCAGTTCATCGACTGCTTCTACG
>JAYTTO010000159.1:0-2945 GCA_043744975.1 Betaproteobacteria bacterium
TCTCGACCGACAGAAACTGCAGCGCCTCAAGACCACCCGTGCCGCCACGCTCGACGGCACCCGCATCGAACTGCATGCGAACATTGAATTGCCCGGCGACGTCGAGCAGGTGCGCGGGGCGGGGGCTGCCGGCATCGGCCTGTTCCGCACCGAGTTCCTCTATCTCAACCGGCGCGACCTGCCGGACGAGGACGAGCAGTTCGAAGCTTATCGCCAGGTCGTGACCGAAATGGCGGGGCTGCCCGTCACCATCCGCACCTTCGATCTGGGGGCCGACAAGGAGATGCACGGGGCCCAGCGGGTTTCCGCCAATCCGGCGCTGGGGCTGCGCGCCATCCGGCTGTGTCTGGCCGAGCCGCAGATGTTCCAGCGCCAGCTGCGTGCGATCCTGCGCGCCTCGGCGTTCGGCAAGGTCAGGCTGCTGGTGCCGATGCTCTCGTCGCAGCACGAGCTGAACCAGACGCTGAAGGCGATCGCGGAGGCCAAGCGCAGTCTCGAGAACGACGACATCGAGTTCGACCCGGCGGTACCGGTGGGCGGGATGATCGAGATTCCCGCCGCCGCGCTCTCGCTCGGCATGTTCACCCGCAAGCTCGATTTCCTCTCGATCGGCACCAATGACCTGATCCAGTACACGCTTGCCATCGACCGCACCGACGACGCGGTGGCCCATCTCTACGATCCGTTGCATCCGGCGGTGCTGAACCTGATCGCCGGAATCATCCAGGCCGGCAACAAGGCCGGCAAACCGGTCGCCGTCTGTGGCGAGATGGCCGGGGACCCGAGCCTGACCCGGCTCCTGCTGGGGTTCGGCCTGCGACAGTTCTCGATGCACCCGGCGAACGTGCTGTCGGTGAAGCGCGTGGTGCTCAAGTCCGATCTCGTGGAGGCGGCCCGGATCGCGCGGCGCATGCTGCGCACCGACGAGCCCGAGAAGATGTACGCGTTGCTCGATAAGCTCAATGGAAACTAGATCACAACCCCCCCAGCCTTCCTCTGGTCGGCACCCCCCAATGGGGGGCTGCTTGCTTGGGGCGGCCCGGCGCGCCGTTCGCGGCGGGCAGCGCTGATGGAGCTCGACACCGAGGCGCTGCCCAGGCACCTGGAACGTAAGGTGGATGCCTGCTATGTGGTGTTCGGCGACGAACCGCTGCTGGTGCTGGAAGCCACTGACCGGATACGCGCGGCGGCCGCGGCGGCGGGCTATTCGACGCGCGAGGTCTACACCGCCGAAAAGGGCTTCGACTGGGGCCAACTGCACTCGGCGGCGAACAGCCGGTCCCTGTTCAGCGACCGGCGCATCGTGGATCTGCGGATTCCCTCCGGCGCTCCGGGCAACGACGGGAGCGAAGCACTGGTCGCCTTCGCGGCACGCCTGCCCGACGACGCCGTCTCGCTGGTCACCTTGCCGCGGCTCGATCGCAAGCAGCAATCGGCGAAGTGGTTCGCCGCCCTGGCGGCGGTCGGCGTGGTAGTGCAGGCGAAGAAGGTAACGCTCGGACGGCTGCCGGCCTGGCTGACGGGCCGGCTGGCCGCGCAGGGCCACGAGGCGGACCGCCAGACGCTCGATTTCATGGCCATGCGGGTCGAGGGCAACCTGCTCGCCGCGCACCAGGAAGTGCGCAAGCTGGCGCTGTTGTTCCCGCCGGGGCGCCTGTCGTTCGAGGACGTCAAGGACGCCGTTCTCGACGTCGCGCGCTACGACGTGTGGGGGCTCGGCCCGGCGGTGCTGAAAGGCGAAGCGGTGCACTTCACTCGCATCCTCGACGGGCTGCGGGCCGAGGGCACGGGCCTGCCGCTGGTGCTGTGGGCGTTGGCCGAGGAAGTGCGGGTGCTGCTCGCGGTGAGCACGGCCGGCAGGCGCGGGGTCGCGGTGGCGCAGGTCCTGCGCGAGTGCCGGGTCTGGGGCGAGCGCCAGTCGCTGGTGCCGCAGGCGGCGCGACGTCTGGATGTGGTCACCCTCACAACCGCGATGGCGCACGCGGCCCGCATCGACCGCATCGCGAAAGGGGTGGCGCCGGGCAACGCCTGGGACGAGCTCCGATCGCTCGGGCTCACGCTGGCCGGTGCACCGACGGCGCTGGCAGCAGGGGAATCGCGCTAGAATCGTGCTCTGTTTCGGAGGGAAAAAACGTGGACGTGCAGTCGTACATGCATGGTGTGGGTCGGGCGGCGAGAAGCGCATCCCGGCTGGTCGCAAGAGCCGACACCAACACCCGGAACGGCGCCCTGCACGCCATCGCCGACGCGATCGATCGCGATTGCGGGCTGCTGCTCGCAGCCAACGCTGCCGACCTCGCGGTGGCGCGGCGCAATGGGCTTGAGGTGGCCATGGTCGAGCGGCTCGGTCTCGACGCCGTCGGCGTGCGCTCGATGGGGCAGGGCCTGCGCGAGATCGCCCGGCTGTCCGACCCCATCGGCGAGATCAGCGGCCTGGCGTACCAGCCGAGCGGGATTCAGGTCGGGCGCATGCGCGTGCCGCTCGGCGTCGTCGGCATCATCTACGAGGCGCGCCCGAACGTCACCGCCGACGCCGCGGGCCTGTGCATCAAGTCGGGCAATGCGGCGATCCTGCGCGGCGGGTCCGAGGCGATCCGGTGCAACCAGGCGATCGCCGCCTGCGTGCACGAAGGTCTGCGTGCGGCCGGGCTGCCGGAGGCCGTGGCACAGGTCATCGAGACCACCGACCGCGCCGCGGTCGGTGAACTAATATCGATGACCCAGTACGTCGACGTGATCGTCCCGCGCGGGGGCAAGGGGCTGATCGAACGCATCTCGAACGAGTCGCGCATCCCGGTCATCAAGCACCTCGATGGCATCTGCCACGTCTACATCGACGCCGACGCCGACATCGACAAGGCGATCCGCATCGCCGACAACGCCAAGACGCAGCGCTACGGCACCTGCAACACCATGGAGACGCTGCTGGTCCAGCGCGACATCGC
>JAYTTO010000160.1:0-3343 GCA_043744975.1 Betaproteobacteria bacterium
AAATACCCGGTGCGCGACAGTTCGTCGTAGCCCAGATGCGCACGATGCGTTGCCGGCAACTGCGCGAATTGTTCCGGTGTGAGCCGCGTCAGGAGAAACCGGGCCTGTCGCTCGTGCGCCGCGTCAAGGATGGCGGTCAGATGCGCCACCGACTTGCTACTGCAGAGGATCGCCTCCTCCAGACCCATGCGCGCGCGCCGGTCGAAGTCGAGCTTGACGTCGCGATGGATGTTCACGCCGTGACAGTCTTCAGTTCGCGTACCAGGAAGGCGCTGCCCACCCGGTATGCCGCGAAACGCACCGGAAGCTCGAAGCCACCGTCACCGAAGACGCGTGCCACCCGCCCGGCGACATCGTCACGTTGCGCCGGGTCGAGCGCATCGAGGCTGTTCCGATCGAGCTCGATCACGACGCCGGAGGCGCGTACCCGGCAGCGGACCGTCGCCGGCCCGAGCGCAGCGGCGACGAGATTCTCCGCAGCATGGACGGCAGCCAGCATGTCGGGGTCAATGCCGATGCCGGTCTCGATCCGGCTCGACAGGCACGGGGCGGACGGCAGTGAGGAGATGTCCCCAAGGCCCAGCTCTCTCGCCAGCTCGCGCACACCGGCCTTGGCAATGCCGGCTTCCACGAAGGGGTGCCTGACACCGTGGTCGCGGGCGGCCTCGAGTCCCGGCCGGTACTCGCCGAGATCGTCGAGATTGGTGCCCGACAAGACCTGCGCCGTCGTTGCCGGGACGATGGCGCCGTACAGGCTGGTCTTGCAGAAGAAGCAGCGGTTGACCGGATTGGCGCGATACCCGGGTTGCAGGAACTCGCCGGCATCGATCACGACCAGGTTCCAGCCCTCCTGCCCGGCCAGCATCTGCGTGCGCCGCGTCGCCTCCGACGGCACCGCGGGCGAAGTCGCGTGGAACATGGTCGCGCGCACCGAACCGAGCCGATGGGTGAACGCTGCAAGGGTGAGGCTGTCGACACCGCCGCTCACCGCGATCGCCACCTCGGCCATCGGTTCGAGAACAGCCCGCAGCCGCAGACCGGATTTGATGTCCGCCGCCTCAGCCATCGTCGTCGAGGCTCGCGTCTTCGGCCGCGCGCCGCATCGAGGTGCGGCCACGATGACCGGCCAGATGCGCGGTGTCGTCGCTCTCGGCCTTCGCGGTCACGGCACCCGGGCGCCGGGCGACCTTGACCCGGATCGCGCGGCTGTCGACCTGCACCACCTTCATGTCGCGTGGGAGCACCTGCCGCCGCACGATGGCGTGGCGCAGACCGATCGTGGCGGTCTCGAGAAAGCAGGCGTCAAGCACGGCCTGCAGCTCGCGCGGGTCGCCCAGCACCTGGATGTGGGCGCCGATGCGTCCCTTCTTCCCGAATGCAGGCATCTGCAGCACGTCGAAGATCGACGGATACGCCCGCAACCGGTCGAGGCCGATGGCCAGATCTTCGGCGGTCTGATCGTCGACCTCGAACGTCACCACGGCAACGTCCTCGGCCTGGTCTTCGACTTCGCCATCGACCGCTTCGAACGCCAGCACCCGCAGCGTATTGCTCAGGCCGATGAACCGTCGGGTACCGAAGCCATAGCCGGAGCCGACCAGTTTGCGAGCCGTGCGCTCGCGCCGCTGCGAGCATTTCAGGTGACGGATGATGGCCGCGCCGGTGGGCGTGATGCGTTCGCCGGGGGTGCCGTCATCCGCCATGGAATAGCCGCGCAACAGCAATGCGGTGGCCGGCGTCGGCACCGGCAGGCGGCCGTGGGCGGTCTGCACGAACCCCGACCCCATCGGCAACGTGCCGATGCTCCAGGAGCGCGCGCCGAGCGCATCGATCAGGAACGCGGCACCGACGATGTCCGCGATGGAGTCCCAGGCGCCGATCTCGTGGAACGACACCGCGTCGACCGCAACGCCGTGAACCTGGCCCTCGACTTCCGCGAGCAGCGTGAAGATTCCCACCGCGTGCCTTGCGACCGAAGGCGACAAATCCGATGCGAGCAGATGGCGGCGGATGTCAGCGAAATCGCGGTGCTCGTGACCGCCGGCGGCATGCGCCGATTCGTCGACCAGGAAGCGGCTGCCGGTCAGGGCGTGATCCTGATGCGGCAAGAAAGCGCAGACGATGTCCGCCGGCAAGCCGGCCGCACGGATGGCGACCAGCATGCCTTCGCGCAAGGCGGGAAAAGCATCGCCGACCGCGGCGATGAACATGTCGCCGGCGACGCCGCCGACGGCGTCGAGATGGATATGATTCATGGACATCGGCAAACCCGACGCCCGCCGGGCCATCCCGCGCGCGCCACCCTCCACCGGGCATCAGCGAACACGGTGTGCCCCGGCGGTTTCATCTATGCCGAAGCGGGCTCGTGCTGGCGCGCCAGCATCGGGTAGAGCGTGCCGCGGACGTCGAACTTCATCGGCTCGGGCTCGCCCACGATCTCGAACAGCGACGGATTCGCCTTGATGAACGGCAGCATCGGCTCGGAGACGTGGATGTCCAGTACTTCGAGCGTGTTGGCGATGCGCACGATCTTGGTGTCCTGCGGCTTGACCCGCACGACCGTCTTGACCGCGAGCTGGATCGCTTCCTGGTCGGTGTTCATGATGATCGGGATCGCCGCGCCGTCGAGATAAGTGGAGGTGATCACGTTGGCGTAGGTCTTGGCGATGTCGATGTCCTTGTAGAGACGCATGGTGATGACATCGGCGGACCCGAGACCGGTGGCGTTGCCGTGGGTTTCCGGCGTGAGGCCCAGCACCGCGATCTTCTTCACGAACGGCTTCATGTTCCATTCGGTGTGGCGGCAGTTGCGACCGGTGATGTTGGGATCCATACCCGCGCCGGAGATGTTCTTGCCGATCTTCTCGATGACCAGCACGTCGATCTCGTCGAATTGCAGACGCGCCATGCTGTCCTTGGCGAGCCGCTGCAACTCGGGCTCGCGATCGAAGATGCGGTCGCCGGGCACGGCTTCGATGAGCATGGTCTCGTCGGCGGCGTTCTCGACCATCGCGACGCCGAGCAGCAAGGGGCGCTTGGACATGATCAGCCGTGCAGCATCCGGCAGCAGCGTGCCGAAACGGTCCATGCCGTCGGTGTGGAGCGTGGTGGCACCGATGATCTTACCGGCGCCGATGGTCAGCATCTTGACGATGCCGGACTCGATCGGGGCACGGAAGTTCGTGTGCGGCTTGACCCGGCACACCAGCACCACACCGTCGGCCGCCGCGGCGAGCTTGTCCATGTAGACCGGCATGCCGCTGTCGAGCTTGCCGAGCTCCACGACGGCCATCTGGGAGTGGATCGGGCAGCCGACGAATTGCTCGGTGATGCCGTAGCCCTC
>JAYTTO010000161.1:0-1927 GCA_043744975.1 Betaproteobacteria bacterium
GAGCAGGCCGAGCCGCACGCCTGGCGGGTGGCCGAACAACTGCGAGATGCCGGCATCTCGGTCGCGCTGCATTACGGCGGTGGCGGTTTCAAGGCGCAGATGAAGCGCGCCGACGCCAGCGGCGCCAAATTCGCCGTCATTATCGGCGACGACGAAGCGCAGGCCGGCGAGGTGAGCCTCAAGCCGCTGCGCGACGCCACACAACAGACGCGGGTCAAGGTCGCCGACCTGGCCGCGAGCATCGGACACGGAAGAGGATAAGGAAACATGGCGGTCTACGATCTCGAAGAGCAGGAGAACATCGACAACCTGAAGGCGTGGTGGCAGCAGTACGGCCGCCTGGTCATCGCGGCCGCGATCGCCTTTGTGGTCGGTGTCGCCGGTATCCAGGGCTGGCGCCACTACCAGGGCGAGCAGGCGATTAAGGCGGCGACTGTCTTCGCCGACCTGGAGGAGGCGGTCCGCATCAACGACGCCAGGCACAGCGCCGAACTCGCGCAGAAGCTGATGGCCGATTTCTCCGGTACCGCCTATGGTGCGCGCGGGGCGCTGCTGGTCGCGAAGCAGAGCTTCGATGCCGGCAAGCCCGCCGCCGCCGAGGCGGCGCTGCGCTGGGCCGTCGCCAACGCCCGCGACCCGCAGGTCGGCGCGCTGGCCAGCCTGCGGCTCGGCGCCACCCTGATGGAACAGAAGAAATACCCGGAGGCATTGCAGGCGCTGTCGGTGCCGCATCCGGACGCCTTCGCGGCGTTGTTCGCCGATACCCGTGGTGACGTGTTCGTCGCGCAGGGCAAGCTGGACGAAGCCCGCGGCGCCTACCAGGTGGCGCTCGACAAGCTGCCCAAGTCCAATGCCTACCGCAATCTCGTCGAGATCAAGCGCGACGCGCTCGGCGCCAAATGAGATTCCACGCGATCGACCGGCGGCTCCGCCTGCTGGCGGCGGCAATCGCCATCGCCGTGGCCGGGTGCTCCAGCGACACTGGTCCGAAGCCGGCCGCGCTGAAGGAGTTCAAGCACAAGGTCGCCGCCAGGGTGGCGTGGCGCGCCGCCGTCGGCGACTCCGGTCCCTATGAGTTCAAGCCGGCGATCTGGGACGGCGACGTCTTCGCTGCCGGCACCGATGGCGCGCTGTCGCGGTTCGATGCCCGCAACGGCCGGCAGAAGTGGCGCGTCGACGCCAAGGTCAAGGTGTCGGGCGGCGCCGATGCCGCTGGCGACCTGGTCACTGTCGGGACGTCCAAGGGCCTGGTTCTGGCTTACTCGCCGGAGGGCAAGCCCCGCTGGCAGTCGCAGGTGTCGAGCGAAGTGCTGAGCCCGCCGGTGACTGCGGAGGGCGTGGTCGTGGCGCGCACGAGCGACGGACACATCCATGGTCTCGACGCCAAGGACGGCGTACGGAAATGGGAATACATCGGCACCCTGCCGCCGCTGCTGATCCGGACCCCGGCCACCGTCGCGATCGACAAGGGCACGGTGTACGCGGGCATGCCCGGCGGCAAGATGATCGCTCTGGAGCTCGCCACCGGCACCCTGAAGTGGGAGGCCGCCATCTCGCAGCCGCGCGGCAACACTGAGCTCGAGCGCGTGACTGACGTCATGAGCACCCCGGTGGTCGAGGACGGCCACGTCTGCGCCATCGCCTTCCAGGGGCGGATCGGCTGCTTCGACGCGCTGCGCGGTTCGCTGGTCTGGGCCCGCGACGCTTCCGGTGTCGGCGGTCTCGGCGCCGATGTCCGCTACTTTTACTATGTCGACGAGGCGAGCAACCTGCACGCCGTCGACCGCGATACCGGCGCCAGCATCTGGAAGCAGGATCTCCTCGCGCACCGGTCGCTCGGTTCCCCGGGGGTCGTCGGCCACTACGTGGTGGTCGGCGATTTCGAGGGCTACCTGCACTTCTTCGACCGCGAGGACGGTGCGCTCGC
>JAYTTO010000162.1:0-6663 GCA_043744975.1 Betaproteobacteria bacterium
TTCTCGACAGACAACCGCGCGGAAGTCATGGCCCCACCCTTCGCGCTCATCCTATTCGACGCCAAGGTAGGCCTGCTGCACGTCGCGATCGGACGCGACCTGCGCATAGGTGCCGGCCGCGATACGCTTGCCGTAGTTGAACACAGCGCAGCGGTCGGTCACGCGCTCGATGACGTTCATCTCGTGCTCGATCAGGACGATCGCAAGGCCGGGAATGCGGCCACGCACCAGCAGGATGTCGTCCATCAGTTCGCGCGTTTCCTCGTGCGTCATGCCGGCCGACGGCTCGTCGAGCAGCAGCAGTTTTGGCCGGCTGATCAGGGCGCGGCAGATCTCGATGCGCCGGCGGTCGATCATGGTCACCGCGGCGGCTGGTTCGAACAGGCGCTCCGCCAGCGGCGGCGAGAAGGTCGCCAGCAGCGCCCTGGCCTCCGCCACGGCGGCCTCGTACTGGGCGGCGAGCGCCGAGCGCCGGAACAGGTTGAACACCAGCCCGTGATCGAGCCGCCGGTGATTGCCGATCATGAGGTTGTCGAAGATCGACAGCGGCAGCGCCAGGCGCGAACGCTGGAACGTGCGCGTGATGCCGGCGCGGTAGATCGCCTGGGCAGTGAGCCGTGTGAGGTCGGCGCCCTCGAAGCCGGCCGCGCCCGCCGACGCCGCATACACGCCGGTCACGACGTTGAAGAACGTGGTCTTGCCCGACCCGTTCGGGCCGATCAGCCCGAGGATCTCACCGGCGAACACGTCGAGGTCGAGCGCGTCGAGAGCCGTCAGTCCGCCGAAGCGCATCGTGAGCCCGCGGCAGGCCAGCAGCGGCGCAGTCATCGCGCCGTTTTCGGAAAATAGTCGCGCAACCGGCGCGGCAGCAGCCCCCCGGGACGGAACAGCAGCACCGCCATCACCAGCACCGCGTACAGCAAGAAGCGGTATTCCTGGATCGACTGCAGCTTCTCGGGCAGCAGCAGCACGACCGCGGCGGCGACCATCAGTCCGCGCGGGTTGCCCACGCCGCCCAACAGGATGATCGACACCAGGATCAGCGAATCCCCGAACGTGAAATTGTTCGGCGCGATGAAGCCGGTCATCATGGCGTAGACCGCACCGGCGATGCCGCACAGGGCATTGCCGATGGTGTAGGCCACGATCTTCCAGCGCGCAACGTCGATCCCGAAGGTCGCGCAGGCGGTCTCGTCGAGCCGCACGGCGTCCAGATTCAGCCCGATCCACGAGCGTTCGATCCGGCGCGAGAGGCTGTAGGCGCCCGCCGCCAGCAGCAGCGCGAGGGCGACGTAGTGCATGTAGAACGAGATGTCGGTCGCGTCGGACAACGAGATGTTGTCGTTGAACCGGATGCCGAAGACGTTCATCCCCGGCAGCTTGAGACCCTGGGGACCGCCGAGGGTGTCGTTGACCTCGAGGAAGGTCTTGAACAACACGCCGAACGCGATCGTCACCATTGCCGCGTAATGACCTCTGGTGCGCAGCACCGGGATGATGAGCACCGATCCGATGGCGGCGGCAACCGCGCCGGCGATGGCGATCACGGCCAGGTGCGGAATCGGGGTGTGCTGCGAAAGCACCGCGGCCGTGTAGGCCCCGACACCGAAGAAAGCCGCGCCGGCGAAGTTGACTACGCCGGTGTAGCCGAATTGCAGGTTCAAGCCGATGCACGCCACGAAATAGAGCAACACCGTCGCGAACATCAGCAGCGCGAAATGCTGGTCGTAGAACAGCGCCGCGACCGCGATGCACGCCGCGAACGTCAGCCGGTCGAGGCCGCGCTCATGCCACGCGAAGGATTCCCCGACCCGCGCGATCACACCCGCCTTTGCCGCGACCGCGATGGCGACCACGGCGCCGATGATCAGCCCGGTCACCAGTACCTGCGATTCCGCCCGGACGAACACGGCCGCGAAGATCGCGATCGCAACGATGGCGCTTGCACCCCAACCAATCGAAGCAGGATCGGCGCCCGCCGGGCCGCCCCCAAGGGCGCCGGCCCCCCGTGGGGGGTGCAGAGCGGAGCGAGGCTGGGGGGGTTGTCCTTTAGACGCGTTCACTGGATTTCTCCGCGATGAGTCCGGTGGGGCGCCATGCCATCAGCAGGATCACCGCACCGAAGGCGAACACGTCCTTGTAGGCGCTGGCCACCGGCAACAGCACCGCGCCGATGGTCTGCAGGGCGGCGAACAGGAAACCGCCCAGGATCGCGCCGTAGATGTTGCCGAGCCCGCCGATGATCGCCGCCGAGAAGCCGATCAGCCCGAGCAGCAGCCCCATGTTGAAGTTGATTTCGCTGTAGTACATGCCGTCCATGACGCCGGCCAGGGCGGCCAGCGCGGAGCCGAGCGCGAAGGTGAACAGCACGACCGCCCGAAAATCGATCCCCATCACGCGTGCGGTCTCGGCATCCTGTGCGACCGCGCGGATGGCGAGCCCGAGCTTGCTGCGATTGATGATCAGGCTCACACCCACGATCACCGCGACGCCCGCGACGAAGATCAGGGCGCTGTCGTAGCGCAACGTGAAGCGGCCAAAGGTCGCCGCGCCGTCCGGCAGCAGCCGCGGAAACATCTTCGGGTTCGAGCCGTTCGGGTAGAACAGGCGCACGCTCTCCCGCAGCGCGGTGCCGAGCATCAGCGTGAGCAGCAGGATGTTGATCGGCGGTGCGCCGCGCATCGGCATGATGAGGAAGCGCGCGATCAGCGCCCCCAGCGCCGCCGTGCCGGCGATCGCCGCGACCACGATGACCGGCACCACCAGCCAGGGCGACTGCAACCCGAGGGCGGTGACGCCGACGTAGGCGGCCAGCGCGGTGAACGCCCCGACGGTGAGGACGTCACCGTGCGAGAACTTGATCACGTCGAGCACACCGAAGAACAGCGTGAAGCCCACGGCCACCATCGCATAGATGATGCCGAGCATGAGCCCGTTGAGCACGTACTGCCCGGCGAGACCGATGTCCATGAATGGCGTGAACGAAGACGCTGCGACGGGGGCGCCGGCGTACGCCCGTCAGGCCGCAGCGGGCGGACGGACCACCCTCGGCGCCGCGCTCAAAGGCCCTTCAGCTTGCGCTTGCCCTTCGCGTACTCGCTGTCCTCCCACGCCACCCACTTACCGTCCTGCACGACATACCGGGTGATCAGGGGCACGATGTTCTGGCCGTGATCGTCGAAGGTCACCTTGCCGATGATCGAATCGACATCCCTGGTCTCGCGCAGTTCGGCCGTCACCTTCTTGCGGTTCGGCCCGACCTTCTCGATCGCATCCATGATGAGATTGGCCGCCGCGAACGCAAACGCGCCGTACGCCTCCGGCGGTTCGGCGTACTTCTGCTGCTGGTATCTGGCCGAGAACGCCATGCCACCGGGCAGCTTCTCCAGCGGCGCGCCTTCGATGAACGCGAGCGAGCCCTCGGCGAGATCCTTGCCGAGCCCTTCGATGTAGGCATCCGACTTGATGCCGGACGTGCCCTGGAACTGCGCCTTGATGCCGAGCTTCTCCATCTGGGTGCGGATGCGCACGCCGAGCGGCGTCAGCCCGCCAAAGAAGATCACCTCGGGATTGAGTTCCTTCGCCCTGGTCAGCTCGGCGGTGAAGTCCTGCTGGTCGGCGGTGACGCCGAAGGTGCCGAGGATGGTGCCGCCATTTTTGGCGAGAGCTTCGCTGAAGTACTTGTTATGCCCCTTGCCGTAGTCGGTGGTGTCGTGGATCACCACCCACTTCTTGTACTTCAGGCCGGTCATGAACTTCGCCGCGACCTGGTTCTGGTTGATCATCGTGCCATTGACGCGATTGATCTCCTTGTTGTCGTGCCCGTAGGTGACTTCCGGCAGCACGGCACCCCACACGATCACCGGCATGCCGAACTTGTGATAAACGTCGACAGTTCCGACCGCCACCGCCGAACAGTAGTGCGTCACGCCCGCGATGATGGCGTTGTCGGACGCGGCCTTCGTCGCCACCTGCACACCGATGTTCGGCTTGCACTCGTCGTCGAGGCTGACCAGTTCGTAGGTGTATTTCGCCTTGGGGTCGTCGTTGCGCAGGCGCACGGCGAGGTCAGTGGAATTGCGGCCACCGAGGCCGTTGGCCGAGACCCCGCCGGTTAACGGTCCGATGAAGGCAATCTTCACGGTCTGTTTGGCCGCCGCGGGCAACGCCACCACCGCCAATGAAGCCAGCAACAGTCCGACCCCTATCCGGCGCATCCGCCTCGCTTCCATCACATCCCCCCGCCTAGTATCGACAGCCGGCATGGTACCGTCGAAGCGATGGTTTTGGCACGGCGCCGACGGATGCCGGATCGGCGTATGGTCACGCCCTCCGGCCGCGCCAGGCGGTCAGGATGGGTAAACCAACGACAACCACGGGAGAGCACCGCCATGCAGACCAACGTCAGATTCACCCTCATTGCCGCGGCTGCCATTGCCGCGACCGCCTTCGGCATCGGCGTCGCCGTGGGCCAGCAGACTCCGCCCACCGCAAACCGGGGCGTGACGGCGAGCGCGCCGACCTTCCTCGATCTGCCGCAGGAGATCGACAGCGTCGAGGGCCGGCAACTGCGGCTGCGCATCGTCACCATCGAGCCGGGCGGCGTGGTCGCGCTGCACAGTCACAAGGGCCGCCCCACCGTTGCGCACCTGGTGAGCGGCGTGCTCACCGAGCGCCGCGAGGGCGACTGGGTCAAGGTGCATCAGCCCGGCGAGAGCTGGACCGAGGGCCACGACGTGACCCACTGGGCGGAAAACCACGGCACGGTCCCGACCGTCGTCGTGGCCGTCGACGTGTTCAAGCCGTAAGGCTGGTTCGCTGAACCGGGGCGGGGCCGGCAGGCCCCCGCCGCTCCTCTCTCAGCGCCGGTCGAGCGAATCCTCGACCGCCTCGCGCTCAAGGGTCTGCTGCAGCAGGCGCTCCAGCATGTCGATGCGCTGCTCCACCTTCTCGTGCATCTTCATCATGCCGCCGGGCTTCATCATCCCGCACTTCATGTCGCCTTTCGCGTCGCCCTTCATCTTTGCCTTCATCTCCGCCTTCATCTCACCCTGCATGTCGCCGTTCGCTGCGCCGTCCACCTTCTCGGCACCCGGCTCCCCCGGGGCCTTGCAGCTCTCCAGCCCGACCATCCTGACCTGCGCAACCAGAGCAACCAGCGCCTGAAGGTGCTGACCGA
Organism: Betaproteobacteria bacterium; assembly: GCA_043744975.1. Classification (GTDB taxonomy): domain Bacteria; phylum Pseudomonadota; class Gammaproteobacteria; order Burkholderiales. Next base: position 5,180 of record JAYTTO010000162.1, read on the forward strand.
GCAGCACCTTCTGCTGCTCCGGATCGGTGGCTTCCAGAATCTGCTGCATCAGGGCTTCCACGCGCCGCATGGACGCCTGCAGCGCGTCTGGCTTGCCGGCGCCGTGATCGTGTGCGGCCGGGGCCGCCGGCTCGGCGGTGGCCGCCGCCGCAGAATGGTGAGCTGCGTGATCTTCTTCGTCCGCAGCCCGGGCGGCCGCGAACGGCGTTGCGCACAGCAGCCCCAGCGAAACGATCAGCGACGTTGTCTTCATGTCACGGCTCCTTCGGTACCGTCGGCCGCTGGCTGCGTCGGCAACCATGCCGAGAGCGCAGGTGCCAAGCCGGGCAGCGTTCTTCGATGGGCCAACGCTACCCGCTCCACCGGGCGAGCCGTTGACGCAGGTCAAGCCGCGGCGAACATATCCCCATCGCCGCACGTCCGGCTCCGGACCAGCGATCGGCAACCGCGAGCTGTAAAGATGGCGACGGTGCTCATAGCGTCACGACCATCGCCACCACCGTCACTCCCATGGCCGCGGTCGCGATCCAGCCGAGCCAGCGCAATCGCCGCCCGATCGCCTGATTGCCCATCGTGGCGCGGCTGCTGGCGAGGAGCATCATCACGGCCATGATCGGCACCGCGATGACGCCGTTCAGCACCGCCGCCCAGAACAGTTCCTTGACCGGATCGGTCGGCGTGAAGCACAGGATCACGCCGCCGATCGTGGCCGCGGCGATCACGCCGTAGAAGCCGCGCCCTTCGCCCCGGTCCAGGCGCAGGCTCAGGCTGCCGCGCCAGCCGGCCGCCTCGGCCACCGCATACGCCGCGGAACCCGCCAGCACCGGCACCGCGAGCATGCCGGTGCCGATGATTCCGAGGCTGAACAGCAGGAAAGTGAAGTCCCCGGCCAGCGGCCGCAAGGCTTCGGCCGCCTGCGCCGAGGTCTGGATGTCGGTGATGCCGGCCACGTGCAGCGTGGCGCCGGTGCTCAAGATGATGAAGAACGCCACCAGGTTGGAAAACGTCATGCCGATCGTGGTGTCGATGCGGATGCGGCGCCGGCTGGCCTGCATCTCGATCGGGGTCGGCGGCCCGGCGCTCCCGGCGTCCGTGTCCTCGACTTCCTGCGCCGCCTGCCAGAAGAACAGGTACGGGCTGATCGTCGTGCCGAAGACGGCGACCACCAAGAGCAGCATGGCGTGTCCGCCCGCGAGGTGCGGGTGCACCAGTTCCGTCGCGACCTGCAACCAGTCGAGGTGCACGGTGAACACCACGGCCACGTAGGAAAACAGCGCGAGCGTGAGCCACTTGAGCCAGCGTACGTAGGTGCGGTACGGCAGGAACACCTGCAACGCGAGGCACGCCACGCCGAAAGCCACCGCGTACAGGTGCGCATAGCCGCCGATCAGGAGCCGCAAGGCTCCCGCCATTGCGGCGATGTCCGCCGCCAGGTTGAGCGTATTGGCGAGCAGCAGCAGGCCCACCACCGCGAACAGCACCCA
>JAYTTO010000163.1:0-1767 GCA_043744975.1 Betaproteobacteria bacterium
CGACGGTGCGCTTAGGCTTGTGCATGGTGAAGGGGCTGAACGCTGCGGCCGGCGCGCGCATCGTCGCGGCCCGTGCCGCTCGACCCTTCATCGATACCACCGATCTCGCACGTCGCGCCGAACTCGATCGCGGCACGCTCAAGGGTTTGTCGCGGGCCGGCGCGCTGGCGAGTCTGGCCGGCAATCGGCATCAGGCCTCGTGGGCGGCGCTCGGCATCGAAGCACCGCTCGCGGTGATGCCGGAGGCGCGCATCCGCGAAGCCACGCCGCTGTTGCGTGCACCGCGCGAAGGCGAGGACATCGTCGCCGACTATGCCCATCTCGGTTTCACGCTCGGCCGTCATCCGCTCGCGCTGCTGCGCGAGCAATTGAGCCGACGGCGCTGTGTGACCGCCAGCCAGCTCGCAGCCACCGCCGCCGGTTGCCAGGTGCACACTGCCGGTCTGGTCATCAGCCGCCAGCGGCCCGGCACCGCTACCGGCGTGGTGTTCGTGACCCTCGAGGATGAGACCGGCATTATCAATGTGATCGTCTGGTCCAGCCTGGTCGAGGCTCAGCGTCGTGAGCTGCTGCAGGCGCGCCTGCTCGGCGTGAGCGGTGAGATCCAGCGCGACGGCGAGGTCGTACATCTGATCGCGCGGCGTCTGACCGATCATTCGCAACTGCTCGGCGGCCTGACCACGGTCGCGCGGGATTTTCACTGAGAAGGCTCCTCGACAGCCTCGCCCGCCGCGGCGCGCGCCCTTACACGCGCATGCCTTTCCAGTACAATCGCGGCCACTATTGCACTGCCGCAAATGCATGAGATGAGAGATGCAGAAACCAGCAATCAAACCCGCTAATCCCTGTTTTTCCTCCGGCCCCTGCCCCAAGCGGCCGGGCTGGGAACCCGCTGTCCTCGCCAAGGCCCTGGTCGGTCGTTCCCATCGTTCCAAGCCGGGTGCCGCGCGCCTGAAGGCGGCCATCGATGAAACCCGTGCCGTGCTCGGCGTGCCGGCCGACTACCGCATCGGTATCGTGGCCGGCTCCGATACGGGCGCCGTCGAGATGGCGCTGTGGAGCCTGCTCGGGCCGCGCGGCGTCGACGTGCTGGCCTGGGAGAGCTTCGGCTCGGAGTGGGTGACCGACATCATCGAAATCTTGAAAGTCGAGCAGGCGCGCAAGTTCGTTTCTCCCTATGGCGAACTGCCGGATTTGAGCCAGGTCGATTTCAATCACGACGTGGTCTTCGTGTGGAACGGCACGACGTCCGGCGTCAAGCTGCCGCACGGCAACTGGATCCCCGACGACCGTGCGGGCCTCACTATTTGCGACGCGACCTCGGCGGCATTTGCCATGCCGCTGCCGTGGTCCAAGCTCGACGTCGTGACCTTCTCCTGGCAGAAGGTGCTGGGCGGCGAGGGTGCCCATGGCGTTTTGATCCTGTCGCCGCGCGCGGCGGAACGCCTCATCACCTATACGCCACCGTGGCCGCTGCCCAAGCTGTTCCGGCTGGCCAAGAAAGGCAAGCTCGACGAAGCGGTGTTCGAAGGCGCGACCATCAACACGCCGTCGATGCTGTGCGTCGAGGACTACCTCGATGCGCTGCGCTGGGCGGCGGGTCTGGGCGGGCTAAACGCGCTCTGCCAGCGCTCCCAGCAGAACCTTGCGGTCATCGACGCGTGGGTCGCGAAGACGCCGTGGGTCGAGTTCCTGGCGCGCAATCCGGCCGAGCGTTCGAATACTTCCATCTGCCTGCGCATCGTTGCCGACTGGTTCCTGAAGCTC
>JAYTTO010000164.1:0-2029 GCA_043744975.1 Betaproteobacteria bacterium
GGTGCGATCGCCTTCGACATGGGCGGCACCACCGCCAAGTCCGGTGTGATCCTCAACGGCGACGTGCTGATGACCTCCAGCTCGATGATCGGCGGCTACAACGAGGGCCTGCCGGTGCAGATCCCGATGATCGACATCCAGGAGGTCGGCACCGGCGGCGGCAGCATCGCCCGCCTGGGACCCGGCGGCTCGCTGCGGGTCGGCCCGCAAAGCGCGGGGTCGACCCCCGGACCGGTCTGCTATGGCGGCGGCGGCACCGAACCGACCGTGACCGACGCCAACCTGCTGCTGGGCCGCCTGTCGGCGCAGCGCTTCCTCGGCGGCGACATGCGCCTCGACCTGCCTGCCGCCCGCGAGGCATTGAAGACCAGGCTTGCCGATCCGCTGGGTTTGAGCATCGAGGCGGCAGCCGACGGCGTGATCCGCATCGCCACCTCGAGCATGTCGAACGTGGTCAAGCGCGTCACCACCGAGCGCGGACTGGATGCGCGCGACTTTCCGATGGTGGCCTTCGGCGGCGCCGGCCCGCTGCACGCCGTGCTGGTGGCGCGCGAATTGCAAATCACGCAAGTCATCATCCCTAACGCGCCGGGGCACTTTTCCGCCTTCGGCATGCTGGTCGCCGATCTGCGCAGCGACTACGTCAAGACGCAGTTCATGCCGCTGGCGGGTTTCGACTTCATGCGCGTCGAGGCGATGTATCGCGAGATGGAAAGCCAGGGCGAAGCCGACGTCAGTCACGGCTCGACCAGCGTCGGCGGCCTGGAGCGGCGCCGCGCGCTCGACATGCGCTACGTCGGCCAGGAGCACGCCGTGACGGTGCAGGTGCCGATGCGCGCCTTCGAGGCGCGCGATCTCGACGCCATCAAGGCGGCCTTCGATGCCGAGCACGTGCAGCGCTACGGCTACTGTTCGGCCACCGAACCGGCCGAGATCGTCAGCCTGCGCACCGCGGTGGCGGGCCACATGCCCAAGCCGGTGCTGGCCGCGATCGCAACGGGCGAGGCGGCCCCGGCCGCGCTGCCGGCGATGCGCCCGGTGTACCTGTCGGCGGCACTGGGCTGGCACGACACGCCGGTGTACGCGCGCGCGCAACTGCTGGCCGGCAACCGCATCGCCGGTCCGGCGCTGATCGAGGAATACGCATCGACCACGGTGCTGCTGCCGGGCGACCGGCTGCGGGTCGACGGCTACGGCAATCTGGTCATCGAGGTGAGCAATGACGGCGAATAAGCAGGCGGGCGCGGCGCGCAAGGCGGACCCGGTGGTGACCGAGATCATCCGCAACGGCATGTTCGCGGCCACCGAGGAGATGAAGTCCAACCTGATGCGCACCGCCTACAACATGATCATCTACGAGGCGCTCGACTTCACCGTCGGGCTGTTCGATCGTGCCGGCAACACGGTGTCGATCGGCATCGGCCTGCCGATGTTCATTCGTGGCATGAGCAACACCGTCAAGCGCATGATCGGCCACTTCGGCTACGACGGCATCGAACCGGGCGACGTGCTGCTGACCAACGACGCCTACATCACCGGCAGCCATCTCAACCACATGACCTTCGTGGTGCCGGTGTTCTTCGACGGCGCGATCGTCGGCTTTTCCGCCTGCATGGCGCACTGGGTCGATATCGGCGGCACCCTCGGCGGCATGACCCTCGACATCTTTTCCGAGGGCCTGCAGATGCCGATCGTCAAGGCCTACCGCGCCGGCGTGGAAAACGACGACGTGTTCCGCATCATCGAGATCAACGTGCGGATTCCGGAGCGGGCGATGGGCGACCTGCGCGCCCAGATCGCCGCGGTCAATACCGGCGAGCGGCGTTTCCAGGAGATGCTGAAGAAGTACGGCTGCGCCGCGGTGCTGGGCGCGATCGAGACGATTTTCGACCAGAGCGAGGCGGCTGCGCGCGAAGCGGTGCGCGGCATTCCCGACGGCGAGTACTTCGCCGAGTCGTTCATGGACGACGATGGCGTCGAGATCGGCAAGCGTGTGCCGATCCGCGTCAAGGTGATCGTCAGCGGCGAG
>JAYTTO010000165.1:0-1758 GCA_043744975.1 Betaproteobacteria bacterium
CAGAACGCGGCGATGGCGCTGGATCTTGCCGACCAGGCCTACCTGATCGAGACCGGGCGCATCGTGCTTTCGGGCAACGCCGATGAGATCAAGCGCAACGACGCGGTGCGGGCGTCTTACCTGGGATATTGAGCGCGATGGACCAATTGCTGCACCAGATCCTCGCCGGGCTTGCCACCGGCAGTATTTACGCCAGCGTCGCATTGGCGCTGGTGATGATCCACCAGGCCACCCACTTGCTTAACTTCGCGCAGGGCGAAATGGCGATGTTTTCGACCTACATCGCCTGGGCGCTCATCAACGCCGGCGTGCCGTACTGGGGGGCGTTTGTGCTGACCGTGGGCTTTGCCTTCGTGCTGGGCGCGGCGATCCAGCGGCTGATCCTGCAGCAGATTCGCGGTACCTCGGTGATGCCGCTGGTGTCGGTGTTCATCGGCCTGTTGTTCATTCTGAACAGCGTGGCCGGCTGGATCTTCACCTACACCATCAAGGTGTTCCCGAGCCCATTCCCCAGCGAGCCTCCATTCGGGCAGCACTACGTCTCGGCGCACGAACTCGGTGCGACGGCGGTCACGCTCGCTGTGCTCATCGCCCTGTGGGCGTTTTTCCGCTTCACCTCCCTGGGTCTGGCGATGCGCGCAGTGGCGCAGAACCCGAATTCGAGCCGGCTGGTGGGCATCCGCGTGGGCCGCATGCTGGCGCTGGGTTGGGGCCTGGCGGCGGCGATCGGCGCGATCGCCGGCATGATGGTGGCACCCACGGTTTATCTCGACCCGAACATGATGTCGGGCATCCTGCTCTATGCGTTCGCGGCGGCGCTGATCGGTGGCATCGACAGCCCGGGCGGTGCAGTGTTCGGCGGCTTCCTGGTCGGCGTGCTCGAGAACGTGCTCGGCGCCTATGTGGTTGGCAACGAACTCAAGCTGGTGGTCGCGCTGGTGCTCATCATCGGCGTGCTGCTGGTGAAACCCTCGGGCCTGTTCGGCCGCGTGCAGGTCTCGCGCGTATGAATATGAGTAGCAATGCGCCGTCCACTGCAGCGTCGTCGCGACGCCCCGCGCTGCTCGGCCTGGCGATGCTGATCGCGCTGGCCTGCATTTTGCCATTCGTCGTCAGCAACTACCGCACCTTCCAGTTCACGCTCGTGCTGGTGTATGCAATCGCGCTGCTCGGCCTGAACATCCTCACCGGCTACAACGGCCAGATCTCGCTCGGGCATGGGGCGTTCTATGCCGTCGGCGCTTACGTCGCGGCGATCCTGATGGACAAATTCGGCGTGCCCTACTGGCTGACCCTGCCGGTGGCCGGCGTGCTGTGTTTCGCCGTCGGGTTTCTGTTCGGCCGGCCTGCGCTGCGGCTCGAAGGCCTCTATCTCGCTCTGGCCACCTTCGCGCTCGGCGTATCGATGCCGCAGCTCTTGAAATACAAGCACTTCGAGCATTGGACCGGTGGCGTGCAGGGCATCGTCATCACCAAACCCGATCCGCCGTTCGGCTGGAAACTCAGCCCGGACCAGTGGTTGTACCTGTTCACCCTGGCCGTCACGATTGCGATGTTCGTACTCGGCTGGAACCTGCTGCGCGGGCGCGTCGGGCGTGCGCTGGTTGCGATCCGTGACCACCCGACCGCAGCCGCGACGATGGGTATTGACACGGCCCTGTACAAGTCCCTCGCCTTCGGGGTGAGTGCCATGTATACAGGCGTGGCCGGTGCATTGGGTGCGATAGCGGTGCAATTCGTTGCGCCCGACAGTTTCAC
>JAYTTO010000166.1:0-2563 GCA_043744975.1 Betaproteobacteria bacterium
GATCTTGAGAAATCAAGGCGCCCACGTGGGTGGCAGGATTTTGGGGATCGCCGATCACCATTTTGCGAGTGCGGGCCTCGAGGCGACGCATGAATTCGGCCTTTATTGCCGAGTGCACGAACACCCGAGTGCCGTTGGAACACACTTCGCCTTGGGTATAGAAGTTGGCCATCAGCGCAGCCGATACGGCATTGTCGAGGTGGGCGTCTTCGAAAATAATGAGCGGACTTTTGCCGCCCAGTTCCAGGGTGACGCTCTTGAGTGTCTCGGCCGCTTGGGCCATGACCTTGCGGCCGGTGCCCACTTCGCCAGTGAGCGACACCTTGGCCACGCCGGAATGGGAGCTCAGCATCTGCCCCACGCGCCCGTCGCCTTGCATCACGTTGAACACGCCGTCGGGCAGGCCGGCTTCCTGCAGCAGGCGGGCCATCAGCACGCTCGCCGACGGATCACGTTCCGAAGGCTTGAGGATGAACGTGTTGCCGCAGGCGATGGCGATCGGCGCCATCCACAGCGGCACCATGACCGGAAAGTTGAATGGCGTGATGCCGGCGACGACGCCGAGCGGCTGGCGCAACGACCAGGAGTCGATGCCGGTGCCGATCTGCTCGGTGTATTCGCCCTTGAGCAACTGCGGGATGCCGCAGGCGAACTCGACCACCTCGACGCCGCGGGTGACTTCGCCGCGCGCATCGGTAAACACCTTGCCGTGCTCGGCGGTGATGGCCATCGCGAGCTCGTCGTGATGCTTGTCGATGAGCTGTTTGAACGCGAACATCACCCGCGCGCGCTTGATCGGCGGCGTGGCAGCCCAGGTCGGGAATGCCGCGGCCGCGGCGGCGACAGCGGCGGCGACTTCCGCTTCGCTGGCGAGACCGACCCGGCCGGTGACCTGGCCGGTGGCGGGATTGAACACATCGGCCGCGCGCCCGCTGGCGCCGACGACTTCGCGGCCGCCGATGACGTGCGGGATGTTGCGGATCTGGAGCTGGGTGTCGAGGGGTTTGTTCATGGCGGCCTCCGAAACGACGATCATCGCGTCGAGAAATGGGTCAGGAAGAACAGCGATTCCGCGTCAGGCGTGGACCGGGTCGAGCGGGAACATCGGCCGGCGCACCTTGCGGAAATCGAAGATGGCGTTATCCGACGATCCTACGCCGACGCCGTCGCACAGCACGGCGGCTTTCGCGATCGGCAGGAACACCGGACGGTAATACATGCGCGACTTGAGCAGCAGGAAGCGCTTGCGGGCAGGGTCGATCCCGACGCTGGTGAAGACCCCGCGGTCCCACGGCTCCTGGTTGCGCTCGGTGATCACGATCTCGGCAGCGCCGGTGTCGAGCACCACGGTGCGGCCCATGAAGCAGCGCACGCCGGTGAGTTGCGGCCCGGTGATGGTGTATTCGCCGTCGGTGATGGCGCGCACCACGCCGGTCATCGGCAGCGGTTCGCCGCGACGGCCGATCTGCGGCATGTCCATCTTGCCGCCGAGGTTCACCCGCACGGTGCTGCCGACGCCGGCGCGCACGCACTGGTCCACGGTCTCGGGATCGCGGATCGGGCCGACGCCGATGCCGCTCAAGCCTTGCGCAAGCGCCTCGCGCAGCACATGCATGGTGTCTTGCGTGGCGCCCGACGCGCAGTTGTCCGCGTGGTCGCACAACAGCACCGGGCCATCGCCCGGCTGTTCGGCGAGGGCCTTGGCACGCGCGATCGCGGTCGCCAGCGGTGTGCCCTGGTAGATGAAAGCGCGGCGATTGCGCCAGGCGGTATCGAGCATCGCGTCGCACACGGCACGGGCTCGCGCCGCATCGCCGTCGGCGATGACCACCGCGCTGATGCCAGCGTCGCGGATGTCCGCCGCCGGAAAGCCGCCGAATGCGGTTGCCGCGAGCAGGCCGTCACGCTCGGCTGCGCGCGCCGCGTCGACGAACGCCTTCATCGGCTGCTCATCGGTGTTCATGCACAGTGTCTGCGCCAGCAGCGGTCGCTGACCGAAGGCCATCACCGGCCTCACCTTGCCCTCCAGCATCCGCATCAGGATCGAGCCGGCGAGGGCGCCCGACTCGTACATGTCAACGTGCGGATAGGTCTTGTAGCCGGTGAGGATGTCGCAGTTGCGCACCAGCGTTTCGCTCACGTTGGCGTGCAGGTCGAGCGAGACCGCGATCGGTGTGTTCGGTGCGATCGCCCGGATCTTCTCGAGCAGCGCGCCTTCGCCGTCGTCGGTGCGGTCCGCCACCACCATCGCACCGTGCAGATCCAGCATCACCGCATCACAGCCCGCCGCGACGGCATCGCAGATGCGCTCGCAAAAGCTATCCCACGCCACGCCATCGACCGGACCGCTGGGCGAGGCATAGCCCGCGATCGGGGTGACGATCTCGGCACCGACTTCCTGTGCAACGTCGATGAGCCCACCGATGGCCATCCGCGTGCCGCGCATCGCGGCAAAAGCCGCTTCACCCAGATACGGACCATCGCGCCCGAACGCCTCCCACGGCGTGGGTACCGGAGAGAACGTGTTGGTCTCGTGCTGCATCTGGGCGATGACTAGCCGCAT
>JAYTTO010000167.1:0-7453 GCA_043744975.1 Betaproteobacteria bacterium
CTGCTGCTCGGCATGACCTTCGTACTCGGCTGGTGGCTGGGCCCGATCCTGAATTACGCACTCCGGCTCCGCAACGGCGCCGAGCTCGTGGGCATCGCCGCGGCCGGAACCGGCGGCATCCTGCTCGTGATGAGCGCGATCGCGACCACCACGAAGCGCGATTTCAGCTTCATGGGCAAGTTCCTGATGGTCGGCATGGTCGTCCTGCTGCTCGCATCGTTCGCGAACATGTTCTTCCACATCCCGGCGCTGGCGCTGACGATCTCGGCGCTCGTCGTAGTCGTGTTCTCGATGTTCCTGCTGCACGACGTCAGCCGCATCGTCACCGGCGGCGAAACCAACTACATCATGGCCGCGACCGGCGTCTACTTGAGCCTCTACAACATCTTCGTCAATCTGCTGTCGCTGCTGATGGCCTTCTCCGGCGACCGCGACTGACGCTCGATCGCTCCGCAAGCAGGGCGACCTCCGGGTCGCCTTTTTTTTGGGGGCATGGCCGGGCGCTCAGCGCTGGAACAGCGCAACGGATTCGACGTGGGACGTATGCGGAAACATGTTGACTACGCCGGCGGCGACGAGGCGATAGCCAAGGACGTGGACGAGATACTCGGCATCGCGGGCGAGCGTGGCCGGACTGCACGACACGTACACGATGCGCTCCGGGGGCGCCGCTTCGAGCGCACGCACCAGAGCCATGGCCCCGTCCCGCGGTGGATCGATCAGCATCTTGTTCATCGGACCCCACGCCCGGACCTCGTCGGCCGTCACGGTGAACAGATTGCCCGCGACGAATCGGGCAAGGCCGTCGAGCCCGTTCATCGCGGCATTGGCCTGTGCCCGTCGGACCAGCGCGCCGCTGCCCTCGACGCCGAGCACCGTGGCGCCGCGCCGTGCCAGGGCCAGGGAGAAGTTCCCCAGGCCGCAGAACAAGTCACCGATCCGGTCGCCAGGACCCGGCTCGAGCAGATTCACGGCGCGCCTCACCAGCACCCGGTTGATACCCGGATTGACCTGAGTGAACTCGGTCGGCGCGAATTCGAATCGCAGATCGAATTCCGGCAGCTCGTAGTCCAATGCGGGGGCATCGAGCGGGTGGAACGGCGCGGCGGTTTCAGGGCCGCCGGGCTGGAGCCAGACGCTGACGTCGTTGGCATCGGCGAACGCGCGTACCGCGGACTCGTCCGCCAGCGACAAAGCCGCCAGGTTACGCACCACGAGCACCTTCACCGACTCGCCGATAGCAATCTCGATCTGGGGCAGGCGCTCCCGGATCGACAGGCTGTCGACCAGCCGCCGCAGCGGCACGATCCAACCCGATACGTACGGCGGCACCACCAGACAGCTGTCCATGTCGGCGATGAAGGTGCTGCGCTTCTGGTGGAACCCGACGAGCGCGCCACCCTTCTGGTGCACGTAACGCACCGAGAGCCGCGCGCGATGGCGATACCCCGACGCCAGCCCGTACACCGGCGGCAGCATCGTCTCCGGGCGCACTCGCCCGATGCGTTCGAGGTTGTCCTCGAGCACGCGCTGCTTGGCGGCAACCTGTGCCCGCGCGTCCAGGTGTTGCATGCTGCAGCCGCCACACTCCCCGTAGTGGGGACAGGGAGGCGCGACCCGCTGGCTGCTGGCACTGAGGATTGCCGAGGCGTCGGCCATCTCGTACCGCGCCTTGCGCCGCCAGGTGACGTACTCCACCGTCTCGCCCGGCAACGCGCCGTCGATGAACACGGCCTTGCCGTTCACGCGCGCCACGCCGAGGCCTGCATGATCGAGCGACTCGATCTGCGCAGTTCGCGCGGCCACCTCAACGGCCTTGTTCATCCTGCCCAGCGGTCGAGGAACTCGCGCCAATGGTCGCCCGGCACATGTTCGAGCGTCTCCCGCACCAGGCGGCTTTCCCGGTCGAATGCTTCGCGCTCGAGGTGCCCCCGAAGGAGCTGGAAGCGCAGGAACACGAGGTAGGTATTGACGGTATCGGTCTCGCAGTAGCTGCGAATCTCTGCCAGTCGCCCGTCGAGATAGGCGCCCCACACCTTGGAGCCGTCGAGACCGGGCTTGCCGGGAAGGCCCATCAACCGGGCGAGATCGTCCAGGGGCGCATTGGCGCGCCCCTGGTACATCGCGAGCACGTCCATCAGGTCGAGGTGGCGTGCGTGATACCGGCCGAGGTAGCTGTTCCACTTGAAGTCGCGGTCGTCCTCGCCCTGGTCCCAATAGCGCCGCGCCACCAGGCCGTGGATCAGGCTCCGATAGTGCAGCACGGGCAGGTCGAAGCCGCCGCCGTTCCAGGACACCAGTTGCGGGGTATAGCGCTCGATCCCTTCGAAGAATCGCTGCACCAGTTGCCCCTCGGGTTCGTCGGGTTCGCCGAGTGACCAAACGCGGAAACTGTCGCCCTCCCGCAACGCGCACGAAATGGCAATTACCCGGTGCAGGTGCAGCGGCAGAAAGTCGCTGCCCGTGGTGGAACGCCGCGCGTGAAAGGCCATCTCGGCCACGTCGCTGTCGGCCGTGTCCGGCGCAATATCATGCAGCAGCCGCAGCCCGGCAATGTCGGGCACGGTCTCGATGTCAAATGCCAGGATCGGAGTCACCGCCGAGGTCCACCGGAAAAGCGGCGAATTCTAGCCCATGGGGTGTCCTGAAGGCGTACCGTTTCGGGTCCGGGCTCTCCAATGGCCTGCGCATGATCCATGCTTTTGGTCCCGCGGACCGCCTCCCGAAGTGGGGACGGCACCGACAACATCACGGCGCACGCCGGTATCGGACGTGCCTGCCCCGCCATCGGAGGTCGAGTTGAAACTGGAAAGCGTTGCCGCACCTGCGGCAGATCTGGGGGTGCCGCCGTTCGTCTGCCACCCACGCCTGGTGGCCTGGGTTGCGGAGGTCGCTGCGCTCACCCACCCGGATCGCGTCCACTGGTGCGACGGCTCGGACGCGGAGTACCGGGCATTGTGTTCCGGTCTCGTTGCGGCGGGAACCCTCCTGCCGTTGAACCCCGCGAAGCGCCCGGCCAGCTTCCTCGCCCGTTCCGACCCGAGCGACGTCGCCCGCGTCGAGGACCGCACCTACATCTGCAGCGAACGCGAACAGGACGCCGGTCCGACCAACAACTGGATGCCGCCCGCGGCGATGAAGGCGACGCTGAACCGCCTCTTCGACGGCTGCATGCGCGGGCGGACGCTCTACGTTGTGCCCTTCAGCATGGGGCCGATCGGTTCGCCGATCTCGCACATCGGTATCGAGCTGACCGATTCGCCATATGTAGCGGTGAGCATGCGCGTCATGACCCGCATGGGCGAGGCCGCCTTGCGCGCACTGGGCGCCGACGGCACTTTCGTTCCCTGCCTGCACTCGGTCGGCATGCCGCTCTCCGCCGGCCAGACCGACGTTGCCTGGCCCTGCAACAAGGACCACAAGTACATCGTCCACTTCCCGGCGGAACATGCGATCTGGTCGTTCGGATCGGGCTACGGCGGCAACGCGCTGCTGGGCAAGAAATGCTTCGCGCTGCGCATCGCATCGAGCATGGCGCGCGACCAGGGTTGGCTCGCCGAGCACATGCTGATCCTCGGCGTGGAGTCGCCGGCGGGCGACAAGACCTATGTGGCGGCGGCGTTCCCGAGCGCTTGTGGCAAGACCAATTTCGCCATGCTCATTCCACCGGCTGCGTTCGTCGGCTGGAAGGTCACCACGGTCGGCGACGACATCGCCTGGATCAAACCGGACGCGGACGGACGACTTCGCGCCATCAACCCGGAGTTCGGGTTCTTCGGCGTCGCGCCCGGAACATCGCACCAATCCAACCCGAACGCCATGCTCACCATGCGCAAGAACTGCATCTTCACCAACGTCGCGTTGACCGAGGACGGCGACGTCTGGTGGGAAGGCATGACCGATGCACCGCCGGCGCGCCTGATCGACTGGCAGGGCCAGGCCTGGACCCCGGATTGCGGACGCAAGGCCGCGCATCCCAATGCGCGCTTCACGGTTCCCGCGTCGCAGTGCCCGTCGATCGATCCCGCCTGGGAGGAACCAGCCGGCGTGCCGATCTCGGCGTTCGTGTTCGGCGGACGCCGCAGCACCACCATGCCGCTCGTGCTGGAGAGCTTCAACTGGACCCATGGGGTGTATTTGGCCGCGACGATGGGCTCGGAAACCACGGCCGCGGCGACCGGCAAGGTCGGCGAGGTGCGCCGCGACCCGTTCGCGATGCTGCCCTTCTGCGGCTATCACGTCGGCGACTACTTCTCGCACTGGCTGCAACTGCGGCACCGTCTCGCGTGTCCACCTCGGATTTTCGGTGTCAACTGGTTCCGCCGCGGCGACGACGGCAGCTTCCTGTGGCCGGGTTACGGCGAGAACATGCGCGTGCTCGAATGGATCGTGGGCCGTTGTCAGGGCACCGCGCCGGCGGTCGAAACCGCCCTCGGCTGGATGCCGCCATCAACGGCGATCGAGTGGGACGGTGCGCCGCTCTCGGCGCAGGCGAACTACGGCGCAGCGATGGCGATCGACCGGGACGAGTGGACCACGGAACTGCAGTTGCACCAGGAGTTGTTCGACCGCCTGGGTGACAAGCTTCCCGCGGCGTTTCCGCTGCAACGCCAATTGCTGCTGATGGCGCTGCAGGGTGCCGCGGATCGCTGGACGCTCCCGACCTGAGAACTGACCCGGCGCGTGTCTCGCTAGTCGAAGATGCCGGTGGAGAGGTAGCGATCGCCGCGATCGCAGATGATCGTCACGATCACGGCGTCGGTGACGGTCTGCGCCAACTGCAGCGCCACCCAGGTGGCACCGCCGGCCGACGGTCCGCAGAAGATGCCTTCCTCGCGAGCCAGGCGGCGAGCGGTCTCTTCGGCATCTTGCTGGCTCACTTCCTTCACCTCGTCGATCGCCGAACGGTCGAAGATCTTCGGCAGATAGGCGGTGGACCATTTGCGGATGCCGGGGATGCGCGACCCGTCGGTGGGCTGGCAGCCGATCACCCGCACGGCCGGGGCCACCTCGCGGAAATAGCGCGAGCAACCCATGATCGTGCCGGTCGTGCCCATGCTGCTGACGAAATGCGTGATCGCGCCACCGGTGTCGCGCCAGATCTCCGGACCCGTGCCGCGATAGTGCGCCAGCGGATTATCCGGGTTGGCGAACTGGTCGAGCACCCTGCCTTCGCCGCGCGCCTGCATCTCGAAGGCGATGTCGCGCGCCCGCTCCATGCCGCCTTCCTTCGGCGTCGCCACGAACGCCGCCCCGAACGCCGCCATGGCCTGGCGCCGTTCGACGGAGAGATCCTCGGGCATCACCAGCACCATGCGGTAACCGCGCATCGCCGCGACCATCGCCAGAGCGATGCCGGTGTTGCCGCTGGTCGGTTCGATCAGGGTGTCGCCCGGCTGGATCTCGCCCCGGGATTCGGCGCCGAGGATCATCGAGAGTGCCGGCCGGTCCTTTACCGATCCTGCCGGGTTGTTGCCTTCGAGCTTGGCGAGCACGACGTTGCCGGTGTCGGCGCCGAGGCGCTTCAACCGCACCAGCGGCGTGTTGCCGACGAAATCGTCGAGGACCTGTTGGTTTGCGGTCATTCGGTCAGCTCCGCACGCCGGCCAGCAACTGGTTCACGTAGCGCGTGACGCCTTCTTCGACACCCAGGAACGGCGCGCTGTAGCCGCTTGCGCGCAAGCGTGTCAGGTCGGCCTGGGTGAAGCTCTGATAGCGCGCCTCAAGTCCCTCCGGGAAAGCCGTGTATTCGATCAGTCCGCGCGAGAGCATGTCGGCCAGTGTCAGGGGCGGCTCGCCGGCATGGGTCCGCAGGGCGTTGACCGTGGCCACCGCTACATCATTGAACGGTTGTGCCCGGCCGGTCCCGAGATTGAAGATTCCCGAGACCTGTGGATGATCGAGCAGCCAGAGGTTGACGGCGACGACGTCATCCACGGCGACGAAGTCGCGCCGCTGTTCGCCCGGTCCGTAGCCGCCGCTGCCTTCGAACAGCCTGACCCGTCCATCGGCGCGAAACTGGTTGAAACAGTGCATCGCCACCGAGGCCATGCTTCCCTTGTGGGTCTCACGTGGTCCGTAGACATTGAAGTAGCGCAGTCCCGCAACCTGCGCCGTGAAGTCCGGCTGGCGCCGGCGCACCATCTGATCCATCAGGAACTTCGAGTAGCCGTAAACATTCAATGGCGACTCGTATTGCCGGTCCTCACGGAACAACGGTCCCGCCCCGTACACGGAGGCCGACGACGCGTAGACCAGCCTCACGCCCTCCGACTGGCACCAGTCGAGCAGCGTGAGGGTGAAGCGAAAATTGTTCTCCATCATGTAACGGCCGTCCGCGCCCATCGTGTCGGAGCAGGCGCCCTCATGGAAGACGATGTCGATCTCACCGTCGAAGTCTCCGGCCACCAGGGCGTCGAGGAATGCCCCCTTGTCCCAGTAGTCGGCGATCTCGCAATCGGTCAGGTTGTGGAACTTGTCCGCGCGCGTGAGGTTGTCGACCACGACGATGTCGGTCTCGCCTCGGTCGTTGAGTCCCTTGACCAGGTTGGATCCGATGAAGCCGGCACCGCCGGTGACGATGATCATTGGTTACTCCTCGAAGATTTTGCCGGACAGTTCGTCCGGATGCACGACCGCGGTACCGAGCTTGCCCACGACGATGCCGCCGGCGCGATTGGCCCAGCGTACGCTCTGCTCAAGGTCCAATCCGGACGCGATCATCACCGCCAGCGTCGCGATCACGGTATCGCCGGCGCCGCTGACGTCGAACACTTCCTGCGCCACGGTCGGGACATGGAAGCTCCCTGATTCCCGGAACAGCGTCATTCCCTCTTCGCTGCGGGTCACCAGCAGCGCCTCCAGGTCGAGCGAGCGGCGCAACGCCTCGGCCTTTACCGCCAGATCCGCCTCGGAGGACCAGCGGCCCGCGACCTCGCCAAACTCGGATCGGTTGGGGGTGAGCATTGTGGCGCCGCGGTAGCGCGTGTACTCATCCCCCTTCGGATCGACCAGCACCGGCTTTCCGGCGGCACGCGCCCTGGCGATCATCTCGCTCACTTGCGCCAATCCGCCCTTGCCGTAGTCGGAGAGCACCACGACATCGCAGTGCGGCAGCCGGCGGTCGAATTCCGCCAGTTCGGCCTGCAGCGCTTCGGGCCCTGGGACGGTCTCGAAGTCGATCCGCAACAACTGCTGCTGGCGCCCGATGACGCGCAGCTTAACCGTGGTGGTCACGCTCGCATCGCGTTGCAGGCTCGCGCCGATGCCCTCGGTCGCCAGGAGCCTGTCGAGCACCGAGGCCGCTTCGTCGTCTCCGACCACCGACAATAGTTCGACGCGGGCGCCGAGCGCAGCCGCGTTGCGGGCCACGTTGGCCGCGCCACCCAGCCGTTCGTCGGTGCGCTCGATCTTGACCACCGGCACCGGCGCTTCGGGCGAGATCCGGCTCACC
>JAYTTO010000168.1:0-4413 GCA_043744975.1 Betaproteobacteria bacterium
AGCGCGCCGGGGTCGCTGGACCGGCCCGGATTGAGATAGCGGTGGAAATCGCGAGCGGTGACCCGCCGGTTGCGCAATTCGATGCCAGCCAGCTCGACAATGCGATGCCCTGTCGCCGGATCGAGTCCAGTGGTTTCGGTGTCGAGGACGATCTGCCTCACGAGCGCACGGCCACCGAGTCGACGCCGCGATTGGCGAGTTGGTCCGCGCGTTCGTTGCCGATGTCACCCGCGTGCCCGCGCACCCATACCCAATCGACCTTGTGACGCTGAGCCGCGGCATCGAGCCGTTGCCAGAGGTCCATGTTCTTGACCGGTTTGCCTTCCGAGGTGCGCCAGCCGCGCCGCTTCCACGAATGGATCCACTCGCTGATGCCCTTCTGGACGTACTGCGAATCGGTATGCAGGCGCACCGTCGATGCGACCACCAGGCTCGACAACGCCTCGATCACCGCGAGCAGTTCCATCCGGTTGTTGGTGGTGAGGGCCTCGCCCCCGAAGAGTTCGGTCTCCGTGTCGCCGCTCCGTAACCATGCCCCCCATCCGCCGACGCCCGGGTTGCCCTTGCAAGCCCCGTCGGTATAGATCTCAACGCGTTCGGTCATCGGTCCTCGGAGGTACGGTGATGCGGGTCACACCGCTGCGGTTCGCAGCGACGGTCGGAGAGGCGGTGCGGCATGGGCGCCAGCGCCTTCTTGCGCGCCGTCGCCATCTTCCAGCGCGGGGTGATCAGGCGGATGCCGCTCACCCGCTTGATGCCGTGCAGAAAATAGACCCCGCCCGCGAACGGCCACCAGCGATCGCCCGCCGGCTCCATGAAGCGCAGGCGGTGCTGCCACTGCTCACCACTGAAGGGTGGGGTGTATGCCGTCATCCGGCCCGCCGCCGACTCGAAACCGAGCAGGGCAAGCCAGTCCTTGATGCGCGGCAACCCGATGAACTGGCCGCACCACGGATAGTCTCCGTTGCGGCTGCGGAACAGGCGAGTCAACCCCCAGAGGCTCCAGGGGTTGAAGCAGGAGATCAGCACATGGCCTTCCGGCCTGAGGATGCGCTGGGTTTCGCGCAGCACCTGATGGGGATTCGGACTGAACTCGAGGGTATGCGGCAACACGACCAGATCGACTTCGCCGGACGCGATCGGCAGATCGGCGACGTCGGCGCGCAACTGCGTCGGGCCGTCGAGCCCGACCCGCGCCCGCATCGGAATCCGGTTGGCCCTGAGGAAGTCGACCTCCGTCAGACCGAGTTGCAGCGCATTGAATCCGAACACGTCGGCGAGTTCGGCGTCGTACCACGCGTGCTCGCGCTCAAGCAGCCGGAGCCCCAGGGGGGTTTCGAACCAGCGTGCGAGACTGTCGCCGTCTGCCTGCATTGACACGCCCTCCTCCCCCGACCGACACTCCGCCGCATCATGCTGAACCAAGTCATTCCCCTACCGGCTTTTCGCGACAACTACATCTGGTGCATGCGCAATGCGACCGATGCACTGGTGGTGGATCCCGGCGATGCCGAACCGGTCCGGCGCTATCTTGCGCACGAGGGAATTCGGCTGTGCGCCATCCTCGTCACACATCACCATGCCGATCATGTCGGCGGCGTGCAGTCGCTTGCGGCCGAGTATAGCGTACCGGTCTTCGGGCCCGCTTCGGAGCCGATCCCGGCCCGGACCAGGGCGCTGCGCGAGGGCGACCACGTAGACGTGCCGCAACTGGGCATCGGTTTCGACGTGCTCGATGTTCCGGGTCATACCGCCGGCCATATCGCCTACGTTGCCGCCGGTATCTTGTTCTGCGGCGACACCCTGTTCTCGGCGGGCTGCGGGCGGTTGTTCGAAGGCACCCCGGCGCAGATGATGGTGTCCCTGGCCAAGTTTGCTGCCCTTCCAGGAGCCACGAAGGTCTATTGCGCCCACGAGTACACAGCCGCCAACCTGCGCTTCGCCCGGACGGTCGACCCCGACAATGCCCGACTGGCGGATCATGAGCACGACGTCCTTGCGATCCGCGACAGCGGCCTGCCCTCTCTCCCCTCGACCATCGCGATCGAACTCGACACCAACCCGTTCCTGCGGGTGGAGTCGCCGGCCGTGGCAGCAGCCGCGATGCGCTATGCGGATCGACCGCTCGCGACGCCGGTGGATACCTTCACCGTGCTGCGCGAATGGAAGAACCGGTTCTGATGGAAGAACCGGGGCCCGGCGGCAGGTTTGGCGTTATTCCCCAGGCAGTCGAGCCCTGCAAGGTGGGGGGCTCGCGTGCCGTCGTTGTCAGCCCGGGCAATCCAGGCTTGACCCTTGTCCCCTTCAGACTCGGCCGGCCGCGTCGTAAATGTGGTATTCACGGCCTTAGGAGACAGAATTGTTGACGCGAATCAAAGGCCTGTATAGGATCGTTGATGAATTAATGCAGATTTGGCAGATGCTCCGTAACGCAACCAGGCTCACTTTGGCGTGTGTGGTGCTCGGCTTGGTGAACCAGGCCTGCGCTGTCACGCATGGTCCCAGGGGTACGAATACCGACGTTCCGCCCGCTGCGAATACCCAGGTGATCCCGGCGCCCCCCGGCCCACACATGGTCGAGGTCGCGATGCCTTTCACGGTCGCCGACGCGAAACCGGCCGTTGCCGAATCGTCCCGCGCGGAAGTTCTGGCTTGGCGGAATTCCGCCAGGCCCAAGCCGCCCAAACCGACCCAGACCACGCTATCCATGGGGACACTCCCCCCTTACGCGTCAACGCCGGTGGCGACCGGGATCCCCCCGGCGCCCGCTGCCGTCCCCGCACCGGTCATGCAGGAACTCCCACAGCCCGGGCATCAGGCGGCTGTGCCGATGACACCGCAACCATTCGCCGCGGCCGAGCCGCCGGCCCACCCGCGCGTGCCCATCGCCGTCCAGGAGACGCCGGCCCAGGCCGTGGCTGCCGTGGCTGCCCTGCCGATCCATTCCGACGGCCCTGCGCCGGCCAAGAGCAACAATCTTTGGGACCGCATCCGCGCCGGCTTTTCCGTGCCGGACCTCGACTCCCCCCTGGTCCAGCGTCACGTGGCCTGGTACCTTGACCGGCCGGACTACATGCAGCGCATGATGGAACGGAGCCGGCGCTACCTCCATTTCGTGGTCGAGGAGTTGGAGAAACGTCGGATGCCGCTGGAGCTGGCGCTCCTGCCGATGATCGAAAGTGCCTACAATCCGATCGCCTATTCGACCGCGAAGGCGTCGGGCATCTGGCAGTTCATTCCCGCCACGGGCAAGCACTACGGGCTCGAACAGAACTGGTGGTACGACGGACGGCGCGACGTGACGGCGGCGACCTCGGCGGCCCTCGACTACCTCCAGAAGCTATACGGCGACTTCGGCGACTGGCAACTGGCACTTGCCGCCTACAACTGGGGCGAAGGATCGGTCTCCCGTGCGGTCGAACGCAACCTGCACAAGGGTCATGCGGCAGACTACGGAAACTTGCACATGCCGGCGGAAACCGCCAACTACGTGCCCAAGCTGCAGGCGGTCAAGAACATCATTGCCGATCCCGCTCGCTACGGTGTCGTCCTCGACGACATCCCGGACCAGCCGTATTTCGTCCGCGTCAACGCTCCCGCGCACATCGACGTCAAGCGCGCGGCGCAGCTCGCCGAAGTCCCGATCGAGGAGTTCCGTTACCTCAATCCTGCGCACAATCGCCCGGTGATCGCGGCCTCGGGCAACCGTACCTTGCTGCTGCCGGTGGACAAGGCGCAGGTGTTCATGGCCAACCTCGAAGCCAATGACGACCCGCTCGTGACGTGGCAGACGTACACCCTCCGAAAGCAGGAAGGCATCGAGCAGGTCGCGGCGCGTTTCCACATGACCCCGGCAAACCTCAGGCAGGTCAACGGCCTGGACCAGCGCCGCAAGGTGCGCACGGGGCATACCCTGCTGGTGCCATTGCCGGGAAACATCGACGCCGGCAATTTCGACAACACCTACAAGACGCTCGAGTTCCAGTCGCAGCCGACGGCACCGGAATCCATCACGTACCGCGTCCCGCGCAGCGTTACGCTCCGCAGCATCACCCTTCGGCATCGGGTCAGCACCGCGCAGTTGCAGCCATGGAACGATCGGCGCGGGCATCTCGGCGTCGGACCGGCGCTGACCATCTATCCGGGCTCGGGGGCGAAGCAGGTGCCGCCGACCCGGGTGGTCAAGGGCAAACCCCGTAAGAACGACATCCGCACGGTGAAGGTGCGGAGTGATCGCCCGGCGGCGAAAGCCCACTGGATACAACGCACGGCGAGCAAGCCCGCGCCGGTAGCGCGGCCAACCCCCAACGTAAGGCGGGCGGCGGACCACCACCAGCACCTCGCCCGGAACTAATCCCGGTTCCGGCGCTGCGCGGGGCCCGGTACGGCGTCCCACGAGGTGCCGCTTGTCAT
>JAYTTO010000169.1:0-5275 GCA_043744975.1 Betaproteobacteria bacterium
CGCGGTCGCGAAGCGCTCAACGTGAAGTGGGATGACGGCCCCAACGCCGACTACGACTCGGACACGTTCAAGCAGGGCATGGCGGAGCAGGCCCGCAAGCCAGGCAAGATCGAGCGCAACGAAGGCGACGTAGATGCAGCTCTTGCCGGCGCCGCGAAGGTCATCGAGCACGAGTACTACATTCCGCATGGCCACCACGCCACGATGGAGCCGCCCGCGGCCACCGTCCGCATCGTGAACGGCAAGGCCGAAGTCTGGGCCTGCGTGCAGAGCCCTGGCGGTACCCGTGGCGACGTCGCCAACACGCTGGGCCTGAATGCGTCGGATGTCACTGTCAACGTGACGCTGCTCGGTGGTGGTTTCGGCCGCAAGTCGAAATGCGACTTCGTGCTCGAAGCCGCGCTGCTGTCGCGTGAAATGGGCGGCGCCCCGGTGAAGGTGGTCTGGACTCGTGAAGACGACATCCAGCACGGCTTCTACCACTCGGTGTCGTACCAGCATGTCACCGCCGGCCTCGACGCCAGCGGCAAGGTCATCGCGTGGCGGCATCGCAGTGTCTCGCCGTCGCTCATGTCCAACTTCATGCCGGATCCGAAGCGCGAGAGCTCTCTCGAACTCGGCCTGGGCCTGATCGATACGCCGTTCAACGTGCCCAACCTCCGGCTCGAAACCGGTGAGGCGGTCGCCAAGACCCGTATCGGCTGGTTCCGTTCGGTCAACAACATCCCGCACGCGTTCGCCATGCAGTCGATGGTGGGCGAGCTGGCCGCCGAACTCGGTCGCGATCCGAAAGACTTCCTGCTGGAGATGATCGGACCGGCGCGCATCGTCGATCCGCGCAACACCGTCACCAGCGGGCTCTGGAACTACGGCGATCCGTGGGACACCTACCCGGTCGACACTGGCCGCATGCGTGCTGTCGTCGAGCGCGCTGCCAAGGAAGCGGGCTGGGGCAAGAAGCTTCCCCCAGGTCAGGGCATGGGCATCGCGGTTCAGCGCAGCTTCCTGAGCTACGTCGCCACGGTGGTGCAGGTGGCGGTGGACAAGGACGGCAACGTCACCGTCCCCCGCGTCGACACCGCCTTCGATGCCGGCTTCGTCGTCAATCCGGAGCGGGTGCGTTCGCAGGTCGAAGGTGCTTCGGTCATGGGTCTGAGCATTGCCAAGCACACCCTGATCACCTTCAAGAACGGCCGCGTGCAGCAGGGCAACTTCAACGACTACAAGGTGCTGCGTATCGGTGAAGGCGCCATGAACGTGAAGGTGCACATCATGGCGCACGGCATCGACGTCCCCTCCAGTGGGGTCGGCGAGCCCGGCGTGCCGCCGTTCGCACCGGCGTTCTTCAATGCGGTCTACGCTGCCACCGGCAAGCGCATCCGCAATCTGCCGCTGGGCGATCAACTGAGCGCGTAAGCAACAGTAGTTCAGTAGTTACCTGAGAGCCCGCTCCGAAAGGAGCGGGCTCTTTTTTCGTGGATCGATTGGCGAACGATATGATGTGGAAAGCCGAACCCTGCTCTGTATGAGAGCAAACCACGACGTGACCGTTCCGTTCTACGAAATCATCGAAGGCGCGGGCGCCGCGACGCCGTGGATCGTGATGGTCCATGGCGCCAGCCAGCACAGCGGAATCTTTTGCGCGCAGGTCGACGCGTTCAGGTGCACGCATCGGTTGCTTCTCGTCGATCTGCCGGGGCATGGCCGGTCGACGGACATGCCGGGGCCGTACGGTCTTGCCGGGTACGCGCAGGGCGTGATGGCGGCTATCGACGATTCAGGCGTCGACACGTTCCACTTTTGGGGCACCCATACGGGCGCCGGCATCGGCCTGCTGCTCGCGTCCCGGCATCCGGAGCGGTTCATCTCGCTGGTGCTCGACGGTGCCGTGTTGCCCGGCGTCGATCTGCCCTACGTCACGATGGCCATCGCGCGCGCCAAGGCGACGGCGCGCGAACGCGGTGTCGAGGCCGCTTGCACCGAATGGTTCCAGGAGTGCGAATGGTTCGACGTCATCCGCGCCCGGCCGCAGGAGTGTCGCGCGCGCGAGCATCGCGACATGATCGCGGGTTTTTCGGGGCGACCCTGGCTCGACACTTTGCCTCCAACTCCGGTGGCGCCGCTCGGCGCGGCAATGTCGCGGATCACGCTGCCGGTGCTGCTGATTAATGGCCAGCACGATGTCGATGATTTCGTGCGCGTTGCGGACCAACTTGCCGGTGCCCTGCCGTTCGTGACGCGGGAGGTGATTCCCGGCGCCGGCGGGTTTCCGCTGTGGGAGTGCCCTGCGGAAGTCAATCAGATCGTCGGCCGGTTTATCCTGCAGCACACGGCGCAAGGGTGTTCCACCATGTCCCGAGTGGATACCCGGTCTGCCCAAGCGCCGGCGGCGGGTACGCCGGATGAACGTCACCCATGACAAGCATGGCGCTGCCTCTGCCCGGCACGCTCCTGCGAATCATCCGGGCTGCCCCGTGTTCGATGCCTGGCATCGCGTTCACCATTCCACGGCGTCTGGCGGGAGGTCGCGCGGCCAAGAGCGCGGGATATCCGGCATCTGACGCGGTGTCGTTCGCCGGTGGCGACATGGCATCTGCGTCCCCGACGCGCGCTCGAGCCCGGATTTGCAGCACGCGTATCACCGGATTTACTGTACGCAGATGCGCGATCCAGTCGTCCCATCCTCGTCCGAGATAATGGGGGGTACGCCGGTTTTTCCTGGCACCCGTGTCCCTGCGCAGACCTTGCTCGACTACATCGAGGCTGGTGACAGCATCGACGAGTTTCTTGCGGGATTTCCAACCGTTGCGCGAGATCAGGTGAGGGCGTTCCTGGAACGTGCCGCCAAGCTAGCGGTCATCGAAGCGGCATGAAGGTCCTGCTCGACGAATGTGTCTCTACCGAAGTTCGATATCGCCGGCGTCCCGCTAAGGAGGGGCTGAGAATGAAGTTCATCCAGATTGGCATCGGCGTGACGCTTCTGTTCGCGGCAGCCGCGCACGCGGCGACCGACGTGAGGTCGACGCTGACGCAGGACGATGTGGGCAAGATCGGGTTCGCCTCCGCGGGTTCGATCGTGCAGACCAACAATCGGTCGCCGATGGCCTTGAAGGAGGCTGCCGTGAAGCTCACCGGCGAGCTGCGGTTTCCCGAGGGTGCGGGTCCGTTCCCGGCCGTGATCATGGCGCACGGGTGTGCCGGCAACGGCTACGCGGAGGTCACGTGGGCGCCGATCCTGCGCCAGTGGGGTTACGCGACCTTCATCTTGGACAGCTTCGGTGGGCGCGGAATCGCGAGCATCTGCGACAACGTGGCCCGGCTGTTTCCGGTGCAACGCGTGCCCGACGTGTACGGCGCGCTGCGCGTCCTCGCAACCCATCCAAAGGTGAAGGCCGACCGGATCGCGCTCATGGGGTTCTCGCACGGCGGCATCCTGACCGACAGCGCCGCGACGGCCTGGGCGCGTGACACGTTCGCCCCCGAGGGCAGCCCGCACTTCCGCGCGTTCTTCCCGTTCTACCCGTACTGCAACGCGGACGTGCCCGAGTACGCGGCGATCTCCGCTCCCGTGCGCGTCCATACCGGTGCTCTCGACGACTGGACCCCGGCCAAACCCTGCCAGGACTGGGTCGAACGCCTGAAGGCGAACGGCTTCGATGCGTCCATCACCATCTATCCGGGGGCCCACCACGCGTTCGACGACCCCTTCGGTGCCGTCGTCAAGCTTCCGTCGGTCGCGAACGTCGCCGGTTGCTTCCCGAAGTACAAGTCCATCGTCGGGCCGTCCAGTGCCGACAATCCGTTCGCCGGTTGCGCGAAGAGCGGGGCCACGGTGGGACGCAACGTAGCCGCCATCAAGGCCGCACAGGAGGTCCTGCAGGGCCAGATGGCGTCGCTGCTCGCAGGGGACTAGAAGGTCGTGGAAGAAATGAACCACGAACTCACATGGATCACGGAACAGTTTGAGCCAGCGAAAAAAGAATTCAGGAAGTATCTGGATATCAGCAAGTGAAACCCAACGAATAAGGTTAGATCGTGCGAGCGAAGCGACGCCACGATCTAACCTTATTCGTTGGACGAGCCCGGCCAAAGAACTGCGATGCACGGGGCTCACCGGAAATATCTCTCTCGAGGAAAGTTCCCGGTCGTTCGCGCCGAGCGGGCTATCGATCGCTGGATCGGTCTGTGTTCTGCGCGCCGTTGCGGCAGCAGGTGCGCGAAGCGCCGGGTGTCGGGTTGCTCCGCTGTAGCCTATGCGCTACACTTGCTCCACTCGAGTCGAGAAGACCGACGAGTACGGCGCGAGGATCGATGCCCTGAGCGATCTCGCTGGTCGGGCGCGAATCCTGATGCGCGTCGATCGCCTCCTTCACGGGAATCCAGGATCGCATCGCCACCTCACGGAAGGCGTTTCGGAGCTCAAGATCGACGTGGGTCCTGGGTACAGGGTGTACTACTCGATCCGGGGGCTTCGCCTCTTGCTGCTCTTGATCGGTGGCGACAAGTCCTCACAGGTGAAGGATGTGGCCAAGGCCCTTGAACTGAACCGAAGATTTGTGGAGTGACACTCATGCCCAGAATCGCCGCGAAGAAAACTCGGAAGACGAAGACAACGCCGTACGATGTCGCCGAGCACCTGCGTACGTCTGAAGAAATGGCTGCGTACCTCGACGCTTGGCTCAAGGAGGGCTCCGACGACGTGGCAGGCATTGCCCGTGCTCTAGGCGACATAGCCCGCGCCAAGGGAATGTCTCAAGTCGCCAAAGACGCCGGCCTGAGCCGGGAAAGCCTGTATCGCGCACTAAGTGCCGAAGGGAATCCGAGTTTTGCGACCGTGCTGAAGGTTGCCAAAGCGCTCGGCGTGAGGCTTCACGCCCAAGCTGCCGAAAGTGGTGCTTGATCCGGCGGCCGCAGGTCACCTTAAATCGAAACAAGATGGGAGTCCCCAGAACCGGTGCCCCCTATCTGCGTCGGATAGTGAGCCTGCCCGAGCGCATGGTCCATGCTCACCACCCTTTTGACATTCAAGCGTTCCGCAAGGGAATAGACATCGAGCTTCGAACCGCCGTCACCTTCTTCGTCGGCGAGAACGGAAGCGGTAAATCGACCCTGCTCGAAGCGCTGGCTGAGATCTGCGGATTTGCCCCGGAAGGAGGCAACCGGGATCATCACCGGAAAGTCTTCGAAGACCGATCGGTGCTGGCCCAGGCCCTGAGGCTGTCGTGGATGCCAAAGATGACCGAGGGCTTCTTCATGCGCGCCGAGAGCTTCTACA
>JAYTTO010000170.1:0-6602 GCA_043744975.1 Betaproteobacteria bacterium
CCTGGCGATGGCGATCACGCGCGTGGCAGCGCGTGATACTGACGTAGTGCGTCACGCGCCTGACCATTTGCGCACATGGCACCGCGTTTGCAAAGCGTAAGTTGCAGACCCGAACCCGCAACACACACCATCGACTCGAGAGGTCCACATGGAAACGCAAATGGTCGTAAAGGATCGTTCCCGCATCGCCCCGATCGGGCTGGCGCGCCCGATACAGAACGAACGCGATTACCGCGAGGCCAAGGCACTTCTCGGCCGCACGATGCGCGCCGCGCGCAGCACCGAAGCGGCGTTGCGTGCCGAGGCCCTGTTGAGGGAAATCGTCGACTACGAAATCCGCGTCGACTCCACACTGGAAGACGCTGCGCCGTCCGGGCTCGACCTTGACGACCACGACGGGCCCCGGCGCCGCTGGGTCGACCCCTCGACCGACTGATCTCACGACGACGGTGTGCGCGACTCCCGGCTGCCGCGGCGGCAGGGAGCTGGCAATGATGGCGCCTACTGCGGCGCCATTTTTTCGTCCGCAGTTCTCTACTGCAAGGTGAGCAGCCAGACGATCAGGTCGCCCTTCTCGACGGTGGCGCAGGCGCGCTTCAGGACCAGGCGGCAGTTGACCTCGAAGTAGCGTTCGACCTTGTCGAAATCGCGGAAGCGCTCCGGGTTGAACGCCGGGGCGAACGGTTGGATGTGACGTTTCTTGGCGTGTTCCGGATCGGGATGTTCGGCGTCGCTGATCACGTGACACGCGCGGCACAGGACCTCGGCCCGGTGCGCACGGATCGGCAGGCGCGGATCCTCCAGATGGCACGACGAGCACGACACGGCGCCGACCCCGGTCAGCACGTGCTTCGCGAAGTAGAACTCGCGGCCCCGCTCCGCGGAAAATCCCGCGAACGCGGCATCGTCGTGCAATGCTTGCGCGGCATAGCGTTCGACCAATTGCGACGGGTTGTCGTCGGCTGCCGACGGTATGGCGATGATCGCGAGCGCGAGCGCCGCGCCGCCGACGCTCGAACAGCGGATGCGGCGACGGGCCGCACGCATGGCGCACCTGCCGCGCCGGAAGGCCTGGCCGCTCAAGACGGATAGCGGCGGATCAGCTCCGCCACCTGCTCCGCGTTCAGCAACCGCAGCCGCTCTCCGCGCAGCATGAGGAACAGCTTGGCGGTCTCCTCCAGTTCCTCGGTCGCGTAGACCGCCGTGTCGATGTCGGAACCGGCCACGACCGGGCCATGGTTCGCGAGCAGGATCGCGTGATGCCTGGCAGCGACCGCGCGCACGGCATCGACCAGGTCGATGTCGCCGGGCGCGTAGTAGGGCAGCAGCTTGAGGCGGCCGATACGCATTACGTAGTAGGCCGTGATCGGCGGCAGCGGCTGTTCCGGGTCGAGTCCGTCGAGCACCGACACGGCAACCGCGTGGCTCGAGTGGAGGTGTACCACCGCGCCGCTCGCCGCGCGCTGCTGGTACATGGCCAGGTGCAGGAACGCTTCCTTCGACGGCTGGTCCCCGGACACCACCTTGCCCTGGAGGTCGAGCTTGGTGATGCGCGCGGGATCGAGGCGGCCGAGGCAGGAGTTGGTGGGGGTCAGCAGGAAGCCGTCGTCGAGCCGCGCCGAGAAGTTGCCGGACGAACCGGGCGTGAGGCCGCGGTCGTACAGCGATGCGCCGAGCTCGGCGAAGCGGTCACGCAGCCCGGTTTCATTCGCCATGATGCGGCCTCCCTGCAGGACGGTTCAGCCTCGGCGCAGCGGCGCGGAACGGCGGCCGGTCAGCCATAGCGGCCGAAGGCCTTGAGGAAGAAATCGGTCGAGCCGAAGTTGCCGGACTTGAGCGCGAGCGCCAGCCGCGGTTCGCCCAGGCTGGCCGTCCACGGCACGCCAGGATCGATCTCGGCGCCGATCTGCAGCCCTTCCACGCCGAGCGCGCCGACGACGGCTCCCGAGGTCTCTCCGCCCGCCACGACCAGGCGTCGCGCGCCTGCGTCGACCAGCCCGCGGGCGATACGCGCCAGCACCGACTCCACGAGGGCGCCGGCCTGCTCGCGGCCGAGGCGCGACTGCGCCGCGGCGACGGCCTCGGGCGCCGCCGTCGAGTACACCAGGATCGGCTTCGCCCCGAGCCGGGGCCGGGCCCAGTCGAGCGCCGCCGCCACGACGCTGTCGATCGACTCGACCTGCAGCGGATCGATGGCGAAGGCCTCGTTGGTGCGCTTGAACTCGGCCACCTGGGCCTGGGTCGCGGTCGAGCAACTGCCCGACAGCACGACGGCGGCACCGTCGATCGGCGGCATCGCGGAGCCGCGCCCGGCTGCAAGCAGGCCGGCACGCACGAAATTGCGCGGCAGACCCATCGCCATTCCCGAGCCGCCGGTCACCAGAAGCATGTCGGCACAGGCCTCGCCCAGCACCATCAGGTCCGCGTCGCCGATGGTGTCGAGGATCGCGTGCCGCACGCCGTTGCTGGCCAGCTGGTCGAAGGCCGCGCGGACCGCGGCGGCGCCGCGCGAGACCGTCGCGTGCGCGACGAGTCCGACCGGCCTGCCGGTCTGGCGCTGGAGCACCCGCACCAGCGACGGATCGGTCATCGGCGTGAGCGGATGGTGGCGCATGCCCGATTCGGAGAGCAGGCAGTCGCCGACAAACAGGTAACCCTGGTAGACCGTGCGCATGTTGGTGGGGAAGGCCGGGTTGGCCACCGTGAACGACGTGCCGAGGGCATCGCAAAGCGCATCGGCCACCGGCCCGATGTTGCCGCGGTCGGTCGAGTCGAACGTCGAGCAATACTTGAAAAAGATCTGCCGCGCGCCGGCCCCACGCAGCCAGGCGAGCGCCGCGAGCGACATGGCCACGGCTTCCTGCGGCGGGTTGCTGCGCGACTTGAGCGCCACGATCACGGCATCGGCATCGGGTACGGTCAGGCCGGCGCGCGGCACGCCGAGCAGTTGCACCGTGCGCATGCCGGCCTTGACCAGCGTGTTCGCCAGGTCGGTCGCGCCGGTGAAATCGTCGGCGATGCACCCCAGCAGAACGCTCATGAGAGCACCCGCCGGGGGATCGAACCGGGCGCCGTGGGCGCCTGTCGGTGCCGAACTTCAAGGTGTCCGCTCATCTGCTGTCTCCTCGCGTCGTGTCGATGTTGGTATCGTTCGACCGTAACTATGCCACTGTGAGAGCCGCCATGACCCCGTTTGCCGAAGTCCTCCAGACGCTTCCCGACTGCGCCGATATCGCCAGCATCGAATTGTCGGATGCCAGCGGTGCCCCGTTCGCCCTCATCGAAAACAAGCCTGGCCAGGCCGGTTCGGTCCGCGTCTACCGGTGGCTGCTCCACCGCCATGGCGGACGCATCGACGCCGCCGCGGCCACTGAAGGTCTCACGCTCTATGCCGAACATGTGGAAGACGCCCGCCGCAATCCCGGCCGGCATCCGAACATCGACCGGCTGCTCGCAGTCGTGGCCGGCGGCGACGGCTTCGGCGCCACCATCAGGTTTCAGGGGTGAGCCGCGTCCGATGCGAACGATGCGTCCGACCGATGCCACGGCATCGTGCCGAAGGATGGACGTGACCGCACCCGCCACCGCCCGGAGATCAGGCCATGGATGACATCGTGCTGCGCTCGCTGGCGAAGTGGCCGAACCTGCCGGCGGTATTCGGCTGGCTCGAGCTCGACCGCCGCGGCAACTGGTCGATCAAGGGCGAGCGCATCGTCAACCCGCTCATGATCGGGTTCATCGGGCGCAACTATGCCGTCGATCTCGAAGGCCGCTGGTTCTTCCAGAATGGCCCGCAGCGGGTCTTCGTAAAGCTCGAGTACACGCCCTACATCTACTCCGCGGAAGTGGTGCGCAAGATGCCGGTGCTGACGACCCACAACGGGGTCCCGGCGACCCAGGTGCGCGAAGTTCTGCTCGATGAACGCGGCGGGATGGTGGTGCGCACAGAACTGGGCGTGGGCGAGATCCGTGGGACCGACCTGTCGGCCATGGCCGAATCGCTGGTGGGACCGACCGGCGAACCGCTCGACGTCGCCAGCGTCGACCAGTTGATCGCCGGCGATCGCAATCAGCGGGTGTTCCTCGACTACTCGAACCGGCGGGTGCCGATCGGGCTGGCGCGCAGCGGCGAACTCGCCGCCCGCTTCGCTTTCAACCCCGACCCCAGGCCGCGCCCCGGCGAACCCGACTGCTAGCGGATCCGGCGTGAGGTGTAGGTCTCTTCGATGGTGTCGCGGTAGCAGCTCACGATCGACGGCGCCGCCATCAGCCGGCGGTGCATTTCGGGCGCTACCCGCGAGTACTCGAGGATCGACCCGCTTGAGAACTCGATCTCGAGGAGCTGGCGACCGGGGTCGTAGCCGATCGAACGGATCTGGGAGGAATTGACGCGCTTACGTTCCATGGCGCTGATGGCGGTGGAGCCGGCGCCGTCGGCGGCGCGGCGTTGTCGGACATGCCGGCAATCAAACCACGACGAAGGACCGACCGCAAACGGCAGTGCATACGGCGCTGCACGCGCGGGTGACGGTTGTCGAAAAGGGAAACCGCGGCAAACAGCGGGAAACAGTGCGCCCTCGGCCTCATGCCGGACGCGCATCGACTCGGACTGCAGGCTGTTCTTCCGCAGAAGAACCACAACAGGGCCAAAGGCCCGCGGATCAGTGACTGGTATCCATCCCGGACGCAGAGCTGCCCGCAGGCATCTGGGAAGCTCTTAGTTCGGCCTACCCGCTACCGGGAACGGCCAGGCCGCCGGGGCGGACACGGGCTTCGGTGCAACCGGGGCGCTTGCCGCGGGCGCAGCTGCAGGCTTCGCAGCGGCCTTCTTCGGCGCAGCCTTCTTGGGGGCGGCGGCTTTCTTGGGAGCCGCAGCTTTCTTGGCCACCGGCGTCTTGGCGGCGACCTTCTTTGCGGCCGGTTTCTTCGCCGCGACCTTCTTCGCTGCCGGCAGCTTGGCGACGACCTTCTTCACGGCCGGTTTCTTGGCCGCGACCTTCTTCACGGCCGGCAGCTTGGCGGCGACCTTCTTCGCTGCAGGCTTCTTGGCGGCGACCTTTTTCGCTACCGGCTTCTTGGCAGCAACCTTCTTCGCCGCCGGCGTCTTGGCAGCAACCTTCTTGGCCGCCGGCTTCTTGGCAGCGACCTTCTTCACGGCCGGCTTCTTGGCCGCGACTTTTTCGGCAACAAGCTTCATCGCTGCCATTTTTTTCTTGGCCGGTGCCTTCTTGGCCGCCGGAGCCTTCTTCTTTGCTACAGCCATCTCAGTTACCTCCTGTTGAGAGTTGGACTACGCATTCGTTCGCACGCTGATAAATCGATTGAATTCGTGCGAACGACTGCAAGGGCTCAACAATGCAAGAAGCATGCTTGTTGCATTGTCGTTCCCGAGCAGCCTGTCGGCCGAAACCCGCCGCTGGTGCGGGTTTCGGCACATGCGAGGTCGACGCGGACCAGTGAGGCGCGCGTCGTGCCCGGTCGATACCGGATGGAAGATACGGATGCCGGAAGAGCGGCGGCACCCGGCGCGCGGTGCGAGCAATTCGCGCCGGCGTTTGCTGAAGTCGTGCCAGCGGCGAGAGGTCAGCGACCACGTCCCGCACCCACGGTTGCCATGGACGGCATGCGGTTCACTCCCAACTGAGCGTGCCGCCGGTCTGGTACTCGGTGACACGGGTTTCGAAGAAGTTCTTTTCTTTCTTGAGATCGATCATCTCGGCCATCCACGGGAACGGATTGATCGCCCCGTCGAACAGCGCATCGAGACCGATCTGCTGACACCTGCGGTTAGCGACAAAGCGCAGATATTCCTTGAACATCGGTGCATTCATCCCGAGCACGCCGCGCGGCATGGTGTCTTCGGCATAGCGATATTCCAGTTCGACGCCGCGCTGCATCAGCGCCCGGATCTCGTCGCGGAACGCGGGGGTCCAGAGGCCCGGGTTCTCCATCTTGATGGTGTTGACCAGGTCGACGCCAAAGCTGCAGTGCATCGACTCGTCGCGCAGGATGTACTGGTACTGCTCGGCCGCGCCGGTCATCTTGTTCTGGCGGCCGAGCGCGAGGATCTGCACGAAGCCAACGTAGAAGAACAACCCTTCCATGATGCAGGAGAAGACGATCAGGCTCTTCAGCAGCTTCTGGTCGTTCTCGGGCGTGCCGGTGCGGAACCCGGGGTCGGTCAGGGTCTCGATGAACGGGATCAGGAACTGGTCCTTCTCGCGGATGCTCGCGACCTCGTGATAGGCGTTGAAGATCTCGCCCTCGTCCAACCCGAGGCTCTCGACGATGTACTGGTAGGCGTGGGTGTGGATCGCCTCCTCGAAGGCCTGCCGCAGCAGGTACTGGCGGCATTCGGGCGCGGTGATGTGCCGGTAGGTGCCGAGCACGATGTTGTTCGCCGCCAGGCTGTCTGCGGTCACGAAGAACCCGAGGTTGCGCTTGACCATGAGGCGTTCGTCCTCGGTCAGGCCGCCGGGCGTCTTCCACATCGCGATGTCCCGGCTCATGTTGACTTCCTGGGGCATCCAGTGATTCGCGCAGCCGGCCAGGTACTTCTCCCAC
Source organism: Betaproteobacteria bacterium (assembly GCA_043744975.1). GTDB lineage: Bacteria > Pseudomonadota > Gammaproteobacteria > Burkholderiales. Next base: position 6,565 of record JAYTTO010000170.1, read on the forward strand.
GCCCATTTGTACTTGAAGGGCACGAGCTGGTTGACGTC
>JAYTTO010000171.1:0-8052 GCA_043744975.1 Betaproteobacteria bacterium
CTGTCCACCGCCATGCTCGACGAGAACATCCTGTTCGCGTCGGGCGACAAGCCGCTGTTCTTCACCATCGGCGTCTGCTACCTGGTGTTCGCGGCGGCCTGTTTCCTCAGCATCGCCACCCAGCGGCCCGGGTTCCAGATCCAGATCGCGGTGCAGGTATGTAGCGACATCCTGTTCCTGGTGCTACTGCTGCATGCGAGCGGCGGCATATCGAGCGGCCTCGGGCTGCTGCTGCTCGCAAATCTTGCCGCCGCCGGCATCATCAGCCGGGGCCGGCTCACGCTGTTCTACGCCTCGCTCGCGTCGGTCGCCGTGCTGCTGGAGCACACCTACGAGGTGCTGTTCTTCTCCGGCAGCTATGCCCAGTACCTCCAGACCGGCCTGCTGTCGATCGGCTACTTCGCCACTGCCTGGCTGGCCCATGCCCTGGCCAAGCGCGCCGTTGCCAGCGAGCAGTTGGCGGCACAGCGCGAGGTCGACTTGGCCAGCATGGCGCAGGTGAGCCAGTTGGTCATGCAGGACATGCAGGACGGCGTGATCGTCGTCGACGGGCAGGGCATCGTCCGTCAGCTCAACGCCCGGGCCGAGGAGCTGCTCGGGCCGCTGCCGAAACGCCAGGACGTCACGCTGCGCGACTACAACGCGCCGATCGCCCAGCGCCTGCTGCGCTGGCAGGAGACGGCCGACGCCGGGTTCGATCCGATGCGCACGATCCTCTCGCAGAAGCTGACGGCGGCGCGGTTCGTGCCGGTCGGCCGCGGCGACAACCGCGGGGTCGTGATCTTCATCGAGGACCTCACGCGGGTGCAGGCGCAGGCGCAACAGCTCAAGCTCGCCTCGCTCGGCCGCCTGACCGCCAATATCGCCCATGAGATCCGCAATCCGCTCTCCGCCATCAACCACGCGGCCGAACTGCTGCAGGAGGAGCCCGATCTGCGCGAGCGGCACGGCCGCATGCTCGAGATCATCCACGACAACGCGCAGCGGCTCGACCGCATGGTCCAGGACGTCCTCAAGCTCAACCGGCGCGACCGCGCGGTGCGGGAGGTGTTCTCGATCGGTGCGTTCCTGCGCAACTTCGCCATGCAGTTCTGCCAGATCGAGAAGGTGCCGACCGACATCGTGTCGGTCGAGGTGGCCGCGGAGGCGACCGTGTTGTTCGATCGCAGCCACATGAACCAGATCCTGTGGAACCTGTGCCGCAACGCGCTGCGCTACTGCCAGCGCACGTCAGGCAGCGTCCGCATCACCGTGTCGCCCGGCAGCGCCGCCGGTACAATAGACCTCAACATCATCGACGACGGTCCAGGAATCGCCGAAGCCTTGCGTGCCCACCTGTTCGAGCCCTTCTTCACCACCGCCGCGGCCGGCACCGGCCTCGGCCTCTACATCGCGCGCGAAGTCGCCGAAGCCAACGGCGCCACCCTGGGCTACGTCGACCGGGCGCCCGGCGCGCAGTTCATGATGGTGATCAAGACCGCATGAGCCACCGGGCAGGGGTCCCGCATGAGCCACCGAAGGGCGGTATGACAGCATCAAGTTTTCCGCGCCGCTGCCGTCCCTGAAGATGACCTTTGTCTTGCCGAATACCCGATGATCCTGGGGAGACCCGATTGAAGCGCAGAGACCAGAGTCCAGGCAGTATCGTCACCCGCCATGTGCTGATCGTCGATGATGAGGACGACATCCTCGAGCTCATCGAGCTGACGCTGCTCCGCATGGGGCTCGAAGTCGAACGCGCCTCCACCGTCGCCGAGGCGATCGAGAAGGTGAAGGCGGGCGATTTCGACCTGTGCCTGACCGACATGCGTCTGCCCGACGGCGAAGGCCTGCAGGTGGTCGAGTACGTCACGCAGAACGTACGCGACCTGCCGGTGGCGGTCATCACCGCCCATGGCAATACCGAGAATGCGGTGGCGGCGCTCAAGGCCGGCGCCTTCGACTACCTGGCGAAACCGGTTTCCCTCGAGCAGCTCCGCACCCTGGTGAAATCGGCGCTGTCGTTGCCGCAGCCGGGATCGCAGGCGAAGACGGGCGGCGAACAGACGCTGATCGGCGCCTCGGCCGCGATGCAGCACGTGCGCGACATGATCGAGAAGGTCGCCCGCAGCGAGGCCCCGATCCACGTCACCGGCGAATCCGGCAGCGGCAAGGAACTCGCGGCGCGCCTGATCCACCAGCAGAGCGTCCGGCGCGACAAGCCGTTCGTGCCGGTGAACTGCGGCGCCATCCCCGAGAACCTCATGGAGAGCGAGTTCTTCGGCTACCGCAAGGGCGCCTTCACCGGTGCCGATTCGGATCGCGACGGCTTCTTCCAGGCTGCGCATGGCGGCACCCTGTTTCTCGACGAAGTCGCGGACCTGCCGCTGCCGATGCAGGTCAAGCTGCTGCGCGTGATCCAGGAGAAGAAGGTGCGCAAGGTCGGCGCGACCCAGGAGGAGCCGGTCGACGTCCGCATCATCAGCGCCACCCATCAGAATCTGGGCGAATGCGTCGAGGCCGGCAAGTTCCGGCACGACCTCTACTACCGCCTCAACGTGATCGAGCTGCGCATGCCGGCGCTGCGCGATCGGCGCGACGACGTTGCCGCCTTTGCCAGCCTGATCCTCGACCGGCTCGCCCGCAATCTTTCCGGTGGCAAGCCCGACATCGAGCCGGCCGCGATGAAGGCCCTGCAGGCCTACGACTACCCGGGCAACGTCCGCGAGCTCGAGAACATCCTCGAGCGCGCGCTCGCGCTCTGCGGCGGCAACACCATCACCGAGGACGACCTCCAGCTCACACCCTCCGAGGTGGTCAAGAGCGCCGCGGAGCGCAGCGGTGGCGGCGGCGAGGCTGCCGCGCCCGCCGGCAGCAACGGCAAGTGGCCGCTCCAGGACTACCTCGATCACGTCGAGAAGGACGCCATCCTCGAGGCGCTCGAGAAGACGCGCTACAACCGGACTGCCGCGGCCAAGCTGCTCGGCATCACCTTCCGCTCGATCCGCTACCGCATGGAGCGCCTGGGCATCGAGTAGCCGCGTCGGGCCTTCGAGCGGATGTTCGCGGTCGATCCTGCCGGACTCGTCGCCGGCGCGGCACAGGTGCCATCGCCGCATCGCGACGAGCGCCCGCCAGGCACCGTCGTCGACCTGGTCGTGATCCACAACATCAGCCTGCCGCCCGGCGAGTTCGGCGGCCCGGCCGTCGTCGACCTGTTCACGGGCCGCCTCGACATCGGCGCGCATCCCTGGTTCGACCGCCTCGCCGGGGTACGGGTATCCGCCCATTTCCTGGTGCGCCGTGGCGGCGAACTGCTCCAGTTCGTCGGTTGTGGCGACCGTGCCTGGCATGCCGGGCGGTCCGAGTGGCGCGGGCGCACCCGCTGCAACGACTTCTCGATCGGCGTCGAGCTCGAAGGCACCGACGACCAGCCGTTCACCCCCGCCCAATACGCCACCCTCGCGGCGCTGACCGATGCGCTGCACGCAGCTTATCCGATCGCGGACATTGTCGGTCATTCCGACATCGCGCCCGACCGCAAGACCGACCCCGGGCCGCATTTCGACTGGGAGCGCTACCGCGCCATGCTGCGTCGAGGCGGCCAGCGACCGCAGGCGTGAACCGACTGCCGGCGTGAACATCTTCTACACCGACCAGTACGTCCTGCCGCTGCCGGCCGGACACCGGTTTCCGATGGAGAAGTACGCGGCGCTGCGCGAGGGCGTGATCGCCGCCGGCCTCAACGGCACCAACCCGCTGCAGGCGCCGCCGGCGGCGACCCTCGAGCAACTGCTGCGCGCGCACGACCGGAACTATGTCGAGCGGGTGCTGAACGGCGGCCTCTCCGCCGCTGCCGTCCGGCGCATCGGCCTGCCGTGGAGCCCGCAGATGGTCGAGCGTTCGCTGCGATCGAGCGGCGCGACGCTGCAGGCCTGCCGCGCCGCCCTTGACCACGGCGTCGGCGTGAACCTGGCCGGCGGCACCCACCACGCGTTTCGCGACCACGGCGAGGGCTATTGCGTCTTCAACGACGCCGTGGTCGCCGCCCGCGCGCTGCAGGCGGAGGGCCGGATCGGGCGCGTGGTGGTGATCGACTGCGACGTCCACCAGGGCAACGGCACCGCCGCGATCGTCGCCGGCGATCCGACCGTGTTCACGTTCTCGATCCACGGCGCGAACAACTTTCCGTTCGAGAAGCAGGCCAGCGACCTGGACATCGACCTGCCCGACGGCACCGGCGACGACGCCTATCTGGCCGCGCTCGAACCCGGCGTCTGCCATGCGCTGTCGGCGAGCCAGCCCGAGCTCGCGATCTACCTGGCGGGCGCGGATCCGTACCGCGACGACCGCCTGGGCCGCCTCGGCCTCAGCATGGCCGGCCTGGAGGCGCGCGACCGCTTCGTCCTCGGGACCCTGCGCGACGCCGGCATACCGGTGGCGATCGCGATGGCCGGCGGTTATGCGCGGCAGATCGGCGACAGCGTCGCCATCCATCTCACGACCATCCGTGTCGCGGCGGAAATGTTCGGAAGTCTTTCGCGGTAGTTGCCGTTGCGATCGCGCCGGGCGTCGCGCCGCGTTTGCCGGCCGGTCCGCGCCCGTCGGTACATGACGACAAATCGTGTGTAGTCATAAACTTCTTGACACCCCATCATGCGCTACTAGAATTTGTACCTCGCACCGATGCGCGACACAACATGTTGTGTTTTGCTTCAAGGCTTGGTGCTGCTGGATCGCTGTCGCACTAGATATTGTGTATTTCGCAGGTGTCACCGCCCGAATCGGTGCAGACGCATGACGGTCGTGAACGCGATCGTCATCGGTTTCTGTGGCTGTTCAGGCGCTGGTTCCGGACCAAGAACAAGACTCAAGGAGATCGAATGCAAGTTGTCACCGAGACCAGCACCGGCACGCTGCCGCCGCCCCCGATGCCGGTTCACGACGTCACGGCGGCGCGTGATCCGCGCTTCGCCGACTACAAGGTCATTCGCCGCAACGGATCGGTCGTCGGTTTCGAACCGTCGAAGATCTCGGTCGCCATGACCAAGGCGTTCATCGCGGTCAACGGCGGTCAGGGCGCTGCTTCGGCGCGGGTCCGCGAGCTCGTGTCGGCGCTGACCGACCACGCCGTCAATGCGCTGATGCGCCGCCAGCCCGGCGGCGGCACCGTCCACATCGAGGACATCCAGGACCAGGTCGAACTCGCCCTCATGCGCTCCGGCGAGCACGATGTCGCCCGCGCCTACGTGCTCTATCGCGAACAGCGCTCGCGCGAGCGGGCCCGGCAGAAAGAGGCGCACGCCGTCTCGCCGCCGGTGGTGGTGAATGTCATCGAGAACGGCGTCACCCGGCCGCTCGACGTGGCGCGTCTCGCCGGCCGGATCGAGGACGCCTGCCGCGGCCTGGGCGCCGGGGTCGCCCCGTCCCTGATCCTGCAGGGCGTGCTGAAGGATCTCTACGAAGGTGTGCCGATGGACGAGGTGCGCAAGGGCTCGGTGCTCGCCGCCCGCGCGCTGATCGAGAACGACCCGGCCTACAGCCAGGTGACTGCGCGGCTGCTGCTCGGGATCATCCGTCACGAGGTGCTGGGCAGCGACGCCTCCCAGGCCGAGATGCAGCAGCGCTACGTCGACTATTTCCCGGAATTCATCAAGCGGGGCATCGACGCCGAACTGCTCGACGAGCGGCTCGCGACCTTCGACCTGGGCCGCCTGGCGGTCGCGATGGACGCCGAGCGCGATCTGAAGTTCGGCTACCTTGGCTTGCAGACGCTCTACGACCGCTATTTCCTGCACATCCGCGACCGCCGCATCGAGCTGCCCCAGGCGTTCTTCATGCGCGTGGCGATGGGGCTGGCGCTCAACGAAGTCGAGCGCGAGGCCCGCGCCATCGAGTTCTACAAGGTGCTGTCGAGCTTCGACTTCATGAGCTCGACGCCGACCCTGTTCAACGCCGGCACCCGGCGCCCGCAGCTCTCGAGCTGCTACCTGACCACGGTCTCGGACGACCTCGAAGGCATCTACGACGCCATCAAGGAGAACGCCCTGCTGTCGAAGTTCGCGGGCGGGCTCGGCAACGACTGGACGCCGGTGCGGGCGCTGGGCAGCCACATCAAGGGCACCAACGGCCGTTCGCAGGGCGTGGTCCCGTTCCTCAAGGTGGTCAACGACACCGCGGTCGCCGTCAACCAGGGCGGCAAGCGCAAGGGTGCGGTCTGCGCCTACCTCGAGACCTGGCACCTCGACAGCGAGGAGTTCTTCGAGCTGCGCAAGAACACCGGCGACGACCGGCGCCGCACCCACGACATGAACACCGCCAATTGGGTGCCGGACCTGTTCATGAAGCGGGTCATGGAGAACGGCGAGTGGACCCTGTTCTCCCCCGTCGACGTGCCCGACCTGCACGACAAGTACGGCAAGGCGTTCGAGGCAGCCTATGTCGGCTACGAGGAGCAGGCCGCGAGCGGGCGGTTGACGCTGTCCAAGAAGGTGCCGGCCCTCCAGCACTGGCGCCGGATGCTGCAGATGCTGTTCGAGACCGGGCATCCCTGGATCACGTTCAAGGACCCCTGCAACATCCGCTCGCCGCAGCAGCACGTGGGCGTGGTCCACAGCTCCAACCTGTGCACGGAGATCACGCTCAACACCTCCGCCACCGAGATCGCGGTCTGCAACCTGGGCTCGGTCAACTTGCGCGCCCACATGACCCCTGCCGGTCTCGACCTCGACAAGCTGCGGCGCACCGTGTCGACGGCCATGCGCATGCTCGACAATGTCATCGACGTCAATTACTACGCGGTCAACAAGGCCCGCAACGCCAACCTGAAGCACCGCCCGGTCGGGCTCGGCATCATGGGCTTCCAGGACTGCCTGCACGAGATGAGGGTGTCCTACGCCTCCGCCGAGGCGGTCGAATTCGCCGACCGGTCGATGGAAGCGGTGGCCTACTTTGCCTACTGGGCCTCGACCGATCTGGCCGAGGAACGCGGCCGGTACTCGAGCTTCGAGGGCTCGCTCTGGTCGAAGGGCATCCTGCCGCTGGACACCCTGCAGCTGCTGGCCGAGCAGCGCGGCGGCTACGTCGAGGTCGACCAATCCGAGACGCTCGACTGGAGCGCCCTGCGCGCCCGGATCGCCCGCCACGGCATGCGCAATTCCAACTGCGTGGCGATCGCCCCGACCGCCACGATCGCCAACATCGTTGGCGTGTCCGCCTCGATCGAGCCGAACTACCAGAACCTCTACGTCAAATCCAACCTGTCGGGCGAGTTCACGATCACCAACGAATACCTGGTGCGCGACCTGAAGCAGCTCAACCTTTGGGACGAGGTCATGATCGCCGATCTCAAGTACTTCGACGGCAGCCTGGCCCGCATCGACCGCGTTCCGGGTGAGATCCGCGCCCTCTACGCCACCGCCTTCGAGATCGAGCCGGCGTGGTTGGTCGAAGCCGGATCGCGCCGCCAGAAATGGATCGACCAGGCCCAGTCGCTCAACATCTACATGGCCGGGGCCTCGGGCAAGAAGCTCGACGACACCTACAAGCTGGCCTGGCGCCGCGGCCTCAAAACCACCTACTACCTGCGCACCCTGGCGGCCGCCGCGGCGGAGAAGTCCACCGGCAAGGGTGGGGAGCTGACGTCGGTACCGATCCACGGTGGAATGTCCGGCGCCGCGGCCGCGCCGGAAGAAGCTGCCAAGCTTTGTTCCATCGACGATCCGGGTTGCGAGGCTTGCCAGTGACCGGCATGCCGCGCGCCGACATGGTCTTCCATCCACAACATCGATAAAGGACCACGCCTACATGCTGCAATTCGAGGATTCCTTCTCGGCGCCGCCCGGCAATCTGGGGCTGCCGCTGCCGGCGCTGCCGCCGGCCGGCACCACCCGCATTCCGACCCTGACCAAGGCTGCCGACGAGCTGTCCCGGCGCGTGCGGGTCGAGGACAAGCGCGTCATCAACGGCACCGCCGACGTCAACCAGCTCGTGCCCTTCAAGTACAAATGGGCGTGGGAGAAGTACCTGGCCGGCTGCGCGAATCACTGGATGCCCCAGGAAGTCAACATGAGC
>JAYTTO010000172.1:0-4436 GCA_043744975.1 Betaproteobacteria bacterium
CCGTCGGGGCCAGGCCCGCAGTGCCGAAATTCCGGAAGTCGGTCGAGTACACGAAGGGCAGTGCAGCCGCTGCCGCGCCTCCCAGAGAGGGAGTCCCGATGATCGCGCCGACGACCACGGTGTTCTGGTCGGCCAGCAGGGTCCCCTCCAGCTGACCGACGATGGTGGCATTGTCGAATAGCCGCGTGTACGAAAAATCGTAGAGCGATGCGTGTGCTGCGGGTGCCACCAATCCCAGTGCGGCGAGAAGCAGGGCTGATCTCATCACGATCTCCGGTTTGCAGGATGAATCTCCACATGAAACGTGGCAGCCTGGACGAATGAGGATGATACCGTGATCGCCGCCGGAATAGAACTTTTCAGACCGGGGGTTGCCTTCACCGGGCAACCGCCACCGACCCTACCGCATCACCGAACGCGGGTCGATCCTGTTCGGCGCCAACGTGATCCGGCTCGGCAGCGAGTCGTCAGACAGCCCGATCGCCGAAATCCGGCTGCAGGCTGTCGTGTACGCGGGCTACGCGATTTCGTTCTGAGATCCCAGGAACTTCCGCATCCAGGGGAAAGCGGTGGAGAGCTTGCGGGCAAGGGCAGTCAACTCGCCGCGGGCGAACAGACCCATGGCGGCTGTGAACGCGCACAACGCGGTTGCCGTGAGCGCAAGCAGTCGAACCAGATGGGGCGCATCGGCGGGTGTAATCAGAGCAACCGCCTGCACTGCCCCGATGATCAACAGGGTGACGGCAAACGGCAAGGCAACCGCCGACAGCACCTCTGCCGGCGAGCAACCGACCGCTCGCCGCACCAGATACAGCGACATCGGGAACGACACCAGGACGCCGCGCAACACATAGGCGAGCGCGACGCCGGTCGGACCCCAGTGGACGCCGACCACGAATCCCGCCAGATTGGCAACGCCGTTGACGATCGAAAACCGGAAGAACCAGTCGGCGTGGCCCTGCGCGATCCACACGGTTGGCAGCAGGTAGTTGACCGAGAACACGATGCCGCCGGCGCAGAAGATCTGTGCCGGGACGATGGCCTCGTTCCACGACGCGCCGAGCACCAGTGGCACCAGTTCCGACATGGTCACGACCAGGATGCCGAAGATCGGACAACTGACCAGAGCGACGGCGCGAACCGCCTCCAGCAGGGCGCGTTTGGCGCGGGCGGGATCGGACTGCAGGCGCGACAAGGTCGGCAGCAGCACGCTATTCGCCGCGGCGGGCAGAAGGTCCATCGGGAACGAGAACACGCGCTGCGCCGTGTTGTAGATGCCGAGCGAATGGGTTCCGGTGAAGTAGCCGATGACCCACTTGTCGGCGCTGCTGCTCAGCAGTTGCGCGACCTTGCTGCCGAGCATGTTCAGGCCGAAAGGGGCGAGCTGGCGCATTGCCAACCGGGACAGACCAAAGCGCGGTCGCCACGGCGTCGACAATCCGAGGACCACGACCCCGACCGCTGCTTCCACCACCGTCTTCCCGACCAGGCTCCACACGCCCATGTCCATCAAGGCCATGCCGAGCCCGACCACGGCGGACGCGATGTTGACCACGATGGTGCGATACGCCAGTGCCTTGAAGGCGAGTTGCCGCCGGAGGTGGGCGGCCAGAACGATACTGGTTGCCGTGAACGGGAGAGTGCCGGCGAGAACCGGCAGAATGGTCTCCAGGGCCGGAACCGAGAACACGCGTGCGATCGGCCCGCCGGCCACGACGACGCCGGCCGCCAGCAGTGTCGAGATGCCGATCGTGGTCCAGAACACGCCGTTCACGTGCTCGTCGGTGACGGTATCGCGCTGAACCAGCGCCTCGGCGCAGCCCATTTCCAGGAAAACCGTGCAGACCGCCATGATCGATGCGGCCAGCGCGATGACGCCGAAGTCCGTCGCGGGCAGCAACCGCGCCAGCGCGATGAAGACCAGGAACGACAGGCCCCTGCCGCCGACGTTCTGGATCAGCGACCAGGCCGTTGCCCGGACCGCATCGCGTCCCAACGGGGCCTGGAGCGATTTCAAGCGCGCACGTTGCCGCGGTTGCGCACCGGACCAAGCCCCGCGCGGACAGGCTCGGTCTCGTCACGCACCCGCGAGACGCCGTCGAACCTCACCGTGGTGGGCACGCCGGTCAGGTCGAGCAGCGTCGGCGCGATGTCTTCCGCGCGCAGCGAGGCGCCGTCGATCGAGGTGTCGGAAGCGCTCGCCGGCCGGAACGCGAGCAGCATGCGTTCGTTGTGGTCACCGGTTCTGATCGGATCCTGGGGTACGGTGATGCGCCCGATCCGGGGCGATGCCACCTTGCGAATGGGCCGCGGGCGATTCCACACCAGGAACAGATCGGGCAGTTGATCGAGCCGTGGCCCCGAGTATGTTTTTCCGGTTTCGACGATCTCGCGGATCAGCGGCTCGCCGGTCTCGGCGTTGACGATGGCGCGCAGGTCGTCGACGAGCCGCCGCAGCAGCGGCGCCGCTTCCGCAGGTGTGACCCGGCCGCGGGATTCGCGCCCTTGCAGGTTGAGCCGCACCGCACCGGCGTTGTCGTTGTTCATCAGCGGAAAGAACAGCCTGCTGCTGAGCGAGTGCGGGTCGAACGCGTTCGGCGCGGCCGAGGTGACGGCTGCCATGCGCTGCCTCAGGTTCAGGCGCGTGCGCACCGCACTCGGCACCATCGCCTTGTAGGCTGATCGCGACCAGCCGACCGCCCTGCGGCGCAGCGGCAGGCTCGAATAGCTCCCCTCCAGCCGCAGCAGGATGTCGTCGAGTGCGCGGTTTGCGGTGTAGTTGGGTCCCATGCCCGGGCCGGTGAACAGCATCACGTGCGTGCCGGGGCCAGCCTGGTCGATCAGGCGCCCCACCCAGCGATCGACCGCGCGGTACACCGCTTTCAGCGGATCGCCATCGCGGGCGAACCGGTCGGCGTCGAAGGCGGGATGGGTCGAGTCGTGAGCGTGCCAGAAGAGGTGGCCGAAGTCGTGGAGCTCCGAGAACGTCGTCGCGAAGATGTCCCAATCCTCGGCCGCCAGCAGGCGTTCGGAGCAGGCGCCCTTGCTGTCGACCCGCCGCAGTGTCGCGTCGAGCCAGGTGGCCGGATTCTTGTCGGCGGCAGCGTGGTAGTTGTCATCGCTATGGCCGTGCCAGGGATCGGCGCCGAATTCGTGGATCACGTGCTCGATCAGGGGCGAGGGCGTGCTGCGCGGTGGCAGCAGGCTGCCGTGCGTGAGCCAGTCGGCGATCTGCACGCCGTTGATCGAGGTGGCCAACGGGCCGCGCATCATGTCGATCACGGCCACGCGTTTTCCGGCATCGCTCGCCAGGGTCCAGAACGTCGGCAGGGCGTAGTCGAGATCGTGGTCGAAGTCGACATGACGATAACTGTCGGCATCGAACCGCTGGTAGTAGTAGCGCCCGTTGGTTGCCGCACTCATGCCGGTGAAGACAGCCGGCCAGGTGCCGCCATTGCCGAGCCCGGTCGGGCAGTCCGGCGTGGCGAGCTGACCTTCGCGCAGCAACGCGGCGATCGCCGGCAAGGCTCCTTCTGCCGCCCAGCGTTGCAGCAGCAGCGGCTCGGCCGCATCCAGACCGATGAACAGGACCCGGCCGGAACGGCGTGTTCGGTCAACGGGGCGGCGTAGCCAGGGGAGCGAGGTCTTGTCGTTCATGATCCAGCGCTTTCTTGTTGTTGGAGCGTTGTCGCAGTCAAGGGGGTACCACCTGACCCAACGGCGCTTCAAGGCAAAAAAGCGCGATTCGGAACGGCGTCAGGCCGTTCGCGCCAGCGGACGGCAAGATCGTGATGATGATGGCTTGAGCAAGGGGCTTGCCAGCGGCGTGCGTGGGCTCAGGCTGTTGCGCCGGGATGGCTGCCCTTGGTTCGCGAGGAAGAGCCGATGCTCTCGATGGTGGTCATGCTGTAGCCGACGCACGCCCCCCGGCTTGCCTGCGGCGCCGGTTGGCTTGTCATCCCGTAGTGGCCGCAACTGACGGTTGTCGCGTGCCATCGTCGCATCGGGTGGTTTCGTCGGCTTCGGTCCATCTCCGCGCCGGCAGCCGCAGGACACTGCTGAATCGATTCAGCGGCGCTGATCAACCGGAACCCCGATTCGACGTCGCCCCTCCTTCGGCTGTACACTCGTTCTGTACAGATGGCGGCATCGCCGGCCGAGGAGATGATCGTGAGCGTCGTCAACGTCACGGAATTGAGGCAGAACCTGCCGGCATACCTGGATCAAGTGCGCAAAGGCGAGCACATCCTGGTGACCTCGCGGGGTGAAGTCATCGCCGAGATCTCGCCGCCCGCGGTCCCTGCGGACGAGGCGGCCGCTGCGCGCGCGCGCCTCAGGGGCAGCGTCGTCCGTTACGACGCGCCGTTCGAGCCGGTGCTGGATCCAGCCGAGTGGGAAGCGAACCGCTGATGGTGCTGGACACTCACGTGCTGCTC
>JAYTTO010000173.1:0-3050 GCA_043744975.1 Betaproteobacteria bacterium
GAACCGGCCGGGCTTTCTTCGCCGGGATCAACCACGATCACGCGGTAGCCCATGCTCTGGGCGGCCATGGTGAACATGCGGCCGAGCTGCCCGCCGCCCAGCAGACCCAGCCAGGCGCCGGGAGCAACCGCCTTCATGCCAGCGGCGGCAGCACGGTCGCTGCGACAGCGGCTTCCTGCTCGCGGCGCATCGCGCCCAGCCGAGCCGACAATGCCGGGTCGGACAGTGCCAGCAACTGCGCCGCAAACAGCGCGGCATTCATCGCGCCCGGCTCGCCGATCGCGAAGGTGGCAACGGGTATCCCCCGCGGCATCTGCACGATCGACAACAGCGAATCGAGACCGCGGAGCGCCTTGCCGGGTACCGGCACGCCGAGCACGGGCAGGATCGTCTTCGCCGCGGTCATGCCCGGAAGATGTGCTGCGCCGCCCGCACCCGCGATGATGCACGCCAGACCACGCCCCGCCGCCGAACTCGCGTATTCGAACATCGCGTCGGGCGTCCGGTGAGCGGACACGACTCGCGCTTCCCAGGCGACGCCGAGACGTTCCAGCGTCTGCGCCGCATGCTGCATGACATCCCAGTCGCTGCTCGAACCCATGATGATGCCGACCTTCGGTGTTGCGTGGGCCATCGCTGTCAGGCCTTGCTCTCGCCGACCTTCACGATCTTCAGGGTGTTGGTGCCACCGGACTTGCCGATCGGTTCGCCGTAGGTCAGGACGATGATGTCGCCATCCTCGACCGCGCCATGGCGCTTGAGCTGTTCCTCGGCTTCGAGCAGCAGCGCCTCGCGATCGTTGCCGACGTACTGGATCATCAGCGGGTAGACATCGCGGAACAGGGACAGGCGGTAGCGCGTGCCCACCTCCGGCGTGAGCGCGTAGATCGGAACCCCGCAGTTGAGCCGCGAGATCCACAGTGCCGTCGAGCCGGACTGGGTGAGCGCGGCGATGCACTTCACCTTGAGGTGGAACGTGGTGAACAGCGCACCCATGGCGATCGACTGGTCGACCCGCGTGAAGACCCGGTTGAGAAACTCGCGATCGAGCGTGAGATCGGCGGATTTCTCGGCCTCGATGCAGACCCGGCTCATCGCCTCCACCGTCTGCACCGGATACTTGCCGGCGGCGGTCTCGGCCGAGAGCATCACGGCATCGGTTCCATCGAGCACGGCGTTGGCGACGTCGGAGACTTCGGCGCGGGTCGGCACCGGGCTCTCGATCATCGACTCCATCATCTGCGTGGCCGTGATGGTGAGCTTGTTCTTCTCGCGGGCGAGCCGGATCATCCGCTTCTGCAACGCCGGCACGGTCGCATCGCCGACCTCGACCGCGAGATCGCCCCGCGCCACCATGATGCCGTCCGAAGCGTCGAGGATCTCCTCGAGCGCGCCGATCGCTTCGGCACGCTCGATCTTCGCGATCATGAGCGACCGGCCGCCGGAGGCGCGCATCAGTTCCCGCGCCATGTACATGTCGGCACCGCTCTTCGGGAACGACACGGCGAGAAAGTCGGCCTTCATGAGCGCCGCCGTCCGGATGTCTTCCATGTCCTTGGCGGTGAGCGCCGGCGCCGTGAGGCCCCCGCCTTCGCGGTTGATGCCCTTGTTGTTCGACAGCACGCCGCCGTCGCGGACCAGGGCGTGAATCTCGCTGCCCGCCACCCGTTCGACCGCCATGCGGATCCGGCCGTCGTCGAGCAGCAGGATGTCGCCGGCCCTGACGTCCTGGGGCAGATCCGGATAGTCCAGGCCGACGCGTTGCTGATCGCCCAGAGTACACGCCGCATCCAGGATGAACCGGTCGCCGGTCGCCAGGGTGATGCGGCCTTCGGCGAATTTTCCGATCCGGATCTTCGGACCCTGCAGGTCGCACATGATGCCGACCGTGAGTCCGGCTTCGCGCGCAACCTCGCGCACGAGTTCGGCGCGCGCCAGGTGCGCTTCGGCGGTGCCGTGCGAGAAGTTCATGCGGACGACATTGACGCCGGCGAGCACCATCTTGCGCAGAACTTCGCGCTCGGAGCAGGCCGGGCCGAGCGTGGCTACGATCTTGGTGCTGCGTTGCATGGGCGCGGGTGCCGGATAGATGTGAAGAACGCAATGCGCCGGCGTCAGCCGGCGGCACGCGCCTCAAGAATTTCGATCGCCGGCAGTTTGCGCCCCTCGAGAAACTCAAGGAATGCTCCGCCGGCGGTGGAGATGTAGGACACCTGTTCGGCGATGCCGAATTTCGCGATGGCGGCGATGGTATCGCCGCCGCCAGCCAGCGAAAAGCCGTGCGATGCCGCGATCGCGTGCGCCAGGGTGCGCGTGCCACCGGCGAAAGCATCGAACTCGAACACGCCGACGGGTCCGTTCCAGACGATGGTACCGGCCGACGACAGCATGCTGCCGAACCGCGCCGCGGTCTCGGGGCCGATGTCGAGGATCAGGTCGTCGTCGGCCACATCGGCCACCGCCTTGACCGTCGCCCCGGCCGTGGCGGCGAACGTCTTCGCGACCACCACGTCGGTCGGGATCGGCACGGCGGCGCCGCGCGCCTTTGCCGACGCCATGATCCTGGCAGCCTCCGGCACCAGATCGGGTTCCGCGAGCGACTTGCCGATGGGCAGACCGGCCGCAAGCATGAACGTGTTGGCGATGCCGCCGCCGACGATCAGCTGATCGACTTTTTCGGCGAGCGCCCCGAGGATGGTGAGCTTGGTCGAGACCTTCGATCCGCCGACGATCGCGATCATCGGGCGCGCGGGTTGGCCGAGGGCGCGGGTCAGGGCCTCGATCTCGGCCGCCATCAACGGTCCGGCGCAAGCCACCGTCGCGAACTTCGCGACGCCGTGGGTCGTTGCCTCCGCGCGATGGGCGGTGGCAAACGCATCGTTCACGTAGACGTCGCACAAACCCGCGATGCGACGCGCCAACGCAGCGTCGTCCTTCTTCTCGCCGCGGTTGAAGCGGCAGTTCTCCAGCAGCACCACATTGCCCGGGGCGACATCGACACCATCGAGCCAGTCGCGCACGAGCGGCACCGGCCGGGACAGCAGCGCCGC
>JAYTTO010000174.1:0-2925 GCA_043744975.1 Betaproteobacteria bacterium
GGCGTCGGAAGCTCGGTTGGGCGGATGCGAAAGTATGACGGCGCGGGCGTCTCAGCTGCCGCGGGGAGCCATGGCAGCGAAGCTCTCGAGCGCCCGGACGGCAATCGGTTCACCCCACTCCGGCGTGAAATGCCCGGCTTCGCCCAGTTCCAGCGGCGGCGGACAACCATGGATCGTCGCCCGCAACGCCTGCATCACCGCGGGACCCAGCACCGGGTCGGTCATGCCCACGGCCATGAAGGTCGGGCCGCGCCACTCATCTCGCCACCAGTCGCGGGCACGACGCGAGATCGCGGCGCCAGCGGCGTCGATGCGATCGGGCACGAGTTGCGGGAAGCGTCGCACGCCGGCCTTGTGGCGCTGATCCGGAAATGGCGCATCGTAGGCAGCAATCTCGGCAGCGGCGAGATGGCGGCAGGTACGCCCCATCAGCTTGCCCACTTCCATGTCGGGATGTGCGGCGGCCCAGGCACGCCAGGCGAGGAAGCCATCGGACAACGGCTGGTCGCCGATACCCAGCGTCGTGTTCATGACGAGCAGGCGACGGAAGCGCCCGGGTCGGTCCATCGGCAGGGTGAGCCCGAGCAGCCCACCCCAGTCCTGACACACAAGTGTTATCCGTTGCAGGTCGAGGGCGTCGACGAGAGCGAGCAGCGTGGCGCGATGGGTGTCGAACGAGTACCAGGCGTCATCGACCGGCTTGTCGGAACGGCCGAACCCGAACAGGTCGGGTGCGACGACGCGCGCACCGCTGCGAACGAACACCGGAATCATGCGCCGGTAGAGGTAGCTCCAGGTGGGTTCGCCGTGCAGGCACAGGTACACGTCGCGGGCATCCGCCGGGCCTGCGTCCACATGGTGCAGGCGCAAGCCGGCAAAGCCCGGCAATTCCAGGTAGTGCGGCGCAAACGGGTATCCGCTCAAGGACTGGAAGCGCTCTTCGGGGGTGCGCAACACAACGGTCATGACCGAAGTGTGCGCGACAGATCGGCGCTTGCGAAGCCCGCCCGCGGATTGCGCGGCGCGCCGTAGCGGCGATCGGTATGCGGTCGACCCATGGCCAAATCCACCGTGTAGCCGTTGCCGCACGGATCGATCATTCGGCCTCCTCCGACTTGGTGTCGTTGCGAACGTGCAGGGTGCGCGACCGGTCGCCGCTCGCGAAACCCCGGAGGGCGCCGTCGATGCCGCGGGTCAGCGCCAAGACCTTGAACAGTTCGCCCATCTCGGCCGGGCTCAGGAGCTGCTGCGTCTGTGCGGCGAGCGGCGCGTAACGAGCCGCGTCAGACGGATCGGTCTGCGCCAGCAGATCGGTGATGCCGAGGTCGATCAGGAATCCCGCCTGCGTCGCGTAGCCGCCGACCTGCAGGCCCGCGGCCATCCCGGCCTCGGCGAGTGCGGTGAAATCGACATGGGCGGTGATGTCCTGCAATCCGGGAAGGACGAACGGGTCGGGGTGCGCCATATGGCGGTGGTGGCACATCAGCGTGCCGCTCGCGCGTTGCGGGTGATAGAACTCGGCACGGCTGAAGCCATAGTCGATGCAGATCAGGGCGCCGGTCACCAGCCGGCTGGCGAGGGCGTCGACCAGCGCGTGCGCGCGCAGATTGATCTCCGAAACATAGGGCGCATCGGTCGCCCGCACCGGCAATGCCGCGGCGGCGGCCGCCAGCCGTGGGTCGGCGATCGGGCGATCCTCCCAGGCAAAGCCCGTGCTGCTGCGTACGACCCCGCGTTCGAGCACGCCGTTCTCGCGCCATGCAACCAGTTGCACCGGCAGCGCATCGAACACTTCGTTGGCGATGACGACGCCCCGGATCTCCGGTGGCAGCTCGTCGAGCCAGTGCGCGCGGGTCGCGATCGCGGGCGGCAACGCGTTGATCGTTGCGCGCTGGCGCGACCGCAGTTCCGGGCTCAGGTCGAGGAGTTCGTAGCGCCCGGGCAGGACGTCCAGGCGGTCCAGTTCGCCGAGCACGTCTGCGGCCAGGCGACCGGTGCCCGGCCCGAGCTCGAGCACATTTCCGGCGGTTGCAGCCAGAACGTCGGCAACCAAGCGCGCCAGCGTGCGACCGAACAGGGACGAAATTTCCGGAGCCGTCACGAAGTCGCCGGCAGCGCCGAACTTGGCGGCCCCGCCGTGGTAGTAGCCCAGCCCGGGTTCGTACAGCGCCATGTCCATGAACCGGTCGAACCCGATCCAGCCGCCGGTGGCGTCGATCACGGCCGCGATCCTGGCCGCCAGACGGTCGCTGTGCGCAGCGGCATCGGCCGGGAGGGACGGGCGGGGAGCGGCGACGGGCATCGATCAGGGGGGGCGCGGTAAAGACAGGGGCGTGCGGTAGACTCCCAGTCTATCAACGAGGGTGCGGGACCATGCAGAAGAAGGTGGTGCTCATCACCGGCGGTGCCAAGCGCGTCGGCGCGGCCATCTGCCGCTTCCTGCATGCGGACGGCGCCGACCTGATGGTGCACTACCGCACCTCGGCGGCGGAAGCGCGTGCGTTGCAGGCCGATCTGAACGCCCTGCGGCCGGACTCGGTCGCGCTCGCCCAGGCCGACCTGCTGAACATCGCCAACCTCCCGACGCTGGTGCACGAAACCGTGCAGCGCTTCGGCCGGCTCGACGTGGTGGTCAACAACGCCTCGAGCTTCTTTCCGACACCGGTGGGCGAAATCACGGAGGCGGACTGGGACAACCTGATCGGCACCAACCTGAAGACGCCGCTGTTCCTGTGCCAGGCCGCGGCGCCACATCTGCGCAAGGCCGAGGGCTGCATCGTCAACATCGTCGACATCCATGCCGACCGGCCGATGAAGAGCTATGTAGCCTACAACGCCGCCAAGGGTGGACTGGTTTCGCTGACCCGCTCGCTGGCGCGGGAACTCGGCCCCGAAGTGCGCGTCAACGGAATCGCCCCCGGGCCG
>JAYTTO010000175.1:0-2170 GCA_043744975.1 Betaproteobacteria bacterium
GCGGCCTATCGCGATTTCTGCGGCGCGACCGGCGGGCTGTCGTACACCGCGGTGACGCCGAATGCCAAGGCGGCACAACCGGCCCAGCCTGCCGCAGCGCCGACACCGCCAGCCGACAACAAGCCCAAGAGCACCACCGACAAGCTCAAGGAAGGCGCCGACAAGCTGAAGCGGTTCCTAAAGTTCTGAGGCAGGCGGGACTTGCCGGTCGGTGCCGGTCTCGAGATGCCGGGCCGGCGTGCGGATGAGCGGCGAGGTGCGGTGTGCTGCGCTTCGCCGGCGGGAAGTTCAGTGACGCGTCCTGTGTGGCGGGTGCTGATGGTCGGACTCCTGTCCGTCGCCGCAGTCGCCCATGCCCAGTCGCCGACCGACCCGGTGCCCGATGCGGCGCGCGCCTATCTCGTCGAGATCGACGACAAGCCAATGTGGTCGCACCAAGCGTCCGCGCCCTTGGCGCCGGCAAGCCTGACCAAGATCATGACCGCGTTGCTGGTACTCGAAGCCTGGGCACCCGACGATGTCGTCACCGCCAGCGCCGCCGTTGCCGCCGCAACGGGCTCGCGGCTGGGATTGCAGAAGGGCGATCGCATGCGCGTGGCCGACCTGCTCACCGGCGCGGTCATCGCCTCGGCGAACGACGCCTGTCTCGCGCTAGCGCAATGGCGCGACGGCAGCGAAGCGAAGTTCGTCGCCCGCATGAACGCCCGCGCGGCTGCGCTGGGAATGCGCGACACCCATTTCGAGAACGCCTGCGGGCATCACGCCACCGGGCATGTCTCATCTGCTGCCGACCTTGCCGTACTTGCCCATGCCGCGATGGCGCAACCGGTGTATCGCGATCTCGCCCGTCGCATCGACGCGGAAGTTTCGACCATCGATGGCTCGCGCCATTTCCGCTTCGTCAATCGCAATGCGTTGATCGGCCGCTACGTCGGCGCCATCGGCGTCAAGTCCGGCTACACGCTACAAGCAGGACCGTGCGTGGTCGCGTGGGCCGTACGCGGCGAGCATCGCGTGCTGGTCGTGCTGCTGGGCGCGCGCAATCGCTGGTGGGATGCGCATGCGCTGCTGGATCGGGCGTTTGCGCAGGTGGGCGGGCCATGAGTAATCCGACTGGCCCTCGCGAAGATGTGGTGTCGCGAGACCAACCCCGAACAACTGCCATTGCCGGCTACGGCTTCGGTACTGTGCCTCGGTTCGAGTGCCATATGGCCAGCACGACGACCTTTCCGGGGCGAACGTCGTCGTAGATGTCGTAGCGCACCCGGTGGAGTTACGGGCTGCGTAGCTCCGGATACTTTGCCGAGACGCTACGGGTACCGATGTCCGGTTGGAGCGCGAGGAGTTTGGCTGCTGCCGCAAAGTGGTTGGCAATGGCTCCCGCGGCTGAAGGGCGATTGGCGGCCCGCCATCTCGCTGCGCGCTCGAACTGCGCGAGGGCTCGGGGCGTGACCTCGACGACAAGCACAGGCGTCAGTAGACGCTGAGTCTTTGAAGGGCTTCTTCTATGGAAACTGTTTCGCCTCGAGCTGCCTCGGCGAGCGACTCATCCAGTTCCGCCTCGAGCGCCGGCGGGACAGTGAAGATGCCGTCATCGATCGCGGCAAGGACGGTGATGATCGAGCCTTCAGGTAAAGGCTCGTCGCCGATGACGACCTTGCCCTCAACAACGGTGCCGGTGGTGATCATCATGGCTAACGACGGTACACCTCGGCCCGTGGCCGCCGATCGGCTCAAATAGGGCTCAGTGGCCTATTGCTTTCTTTGCTGCGTTGCGGTGAACTTCCGGTCTGTCTCCCTGACACACAGGTGTGGATCGATGAAAGGACCCGAATGCGCCTGCCCCTGATTGCCCCGACCGATCTCACCCCCGAGCAGAAGTTTCTCTACGACGACATGCACAAGGGTATCGCCAACAATGTCAACGCGTTCAAGGTCGAGCGGGAAGACGGCGCGCTGGTGGGACCATGGAACCGGTGGCTGCACGAGCCGGCCATCGGCAAGGCCAATCTGGTCGGCCTCTACGATCTGATCTCGACAACCCTAAATGGCTTCAATGTCCCGGTGCCTGAACGTGAATGATGTGATCCCCTTCCATCGACCCCGGACCGCGACAGCGCCGCCCGAGAAGCCCAAACCGTGCGCCACGCCGTTCGAAAGCATCGCCTTG